>NZ_JBFAET010000113.1:0-30060 GCF_040642095.1 Streptomyces sp. NPDC020362 | reverse complement strand
GTCCTGGCCTGACCCGCCCGGCCGCCTGAGCGGTCAGCCCTCCGGGAGGTGAAGGGCGGTGCGCGGCGCGCGGACGCCGTCCAGGACCCGCGCCACGGGAGCGGCGGGCGCACTGTCGGCCGTGGCCCGGGCGAACGCCGCGGCGCCGCCGACCAGCGGGATCCTGGCCGTCGTACGGGACAGGTCCAGGGTGAGGGTCGGCTTGGTGGAGGGCGGGTCGATCAGGTCCTTGTCCGTGCCGGCCACGATCAGCGCCAGGCGGTGGCCCTTGGGGATGACGTGGTCGGTCGCCGCCAGGGAGAGGGTCATCGTGTACGCCCTGCCCGGGGTGAGCGGGACGCCGTGGCCGAGCGAGGCGTGGTGGCCGAGATCGGCCCACCCACGGCTGAGCACCGTGTCGTCGACGGCGATCGTCTTCGCCCCCGTCTTCTTGAAGCAGGCACTGTCCCCGGCCGTGCTCTCACCCCAGCAACTGCGGTCCGTGAGGGTGGTGATGCCCTCGCCGCCGTCGGCGTAGTCGCGGATGGTGTCCGGGCCGACGTCCACCAGGACGGCCGACAGGTGGGCCGAGGAGGTGGTGGGCGTGGCGGTCACGGTCACCGTGGAGGAGCCGGACAGCCGCAGGTCGTGGGTCAGGGGCGCGGTGAGGAAGCCGGCCTTCTCCGGGGTGGGGGTGGTGAGGTGGGCCGCCCAGTCGGTCTCGCTCAGCTTCGGGTCGTCGGTGAAGGTCTCGGTGCCGTTGGCCTGGCCGAGGCCGAGGGTGCCGACGCCGGGGGTGGGGCCGGGGGCCGGATGGAGCGTGGTGGTCTCGGTGCCGTGCGGCGGCCAGACCGTGGAGGTGGCCCACTGGTCGGGGTGGCGTTCGATGTCGGCCATCGGCGCGCGGTCGATGCCGTTGTCGTAGCCGAGGAGTTCGTGGTCGAACCAGCGGTGCAGGGTGTCGACCCAAGCGCCGCGCCGGTAGTCGAAGGGGTCGACGTGCCCGGTCTGGGAGAGCCAGATCTTGCGCTTCACACCGTGCTTCGCAAGGGCGTCCCACCACTGGCCGAAGTGCTTGGTACGCACGTTGAGGTCCTGCATGCCGTGGACCACGAACACGCTGGCGCGCACCTTGGCCGCGTCCTTGACGTAGTTCCGCTCGGTCCACAGCGGGGTCCAGTCACCGCTGCGCGGGCTGCCGTCGGCCAGCTTCTTGTGCACGGCCGCGCAGTGGGCCGCGGCGTCGCCGCTCTCGACGTAGCCGGCCAGTTCGTCGGGGCCTCCGGCGTACAGCGGGGCGCCCTGCGCGAAGTAGTAGTCGTACCAGGAGGAGATGCCGCTGATCGGGACGATCGTCTTCAGGCCTTTGACGCCGGTGGCCGCGACACCGTTGGCGATCGTGGCGTCCCAGCTCTTGCCGATCATGCCGGTTCTGCCGTTGGTCCAGGTCGCCCTGACGGTCTTCGTGCCCGTGCGGGTCGAGTACGCCTTGGCGCGGCCGTTCAGCCAGTCGACGACGGCCTTCGCGGACTGGATGTCCGAGCGGCCACCGACGTCAACGCATCCGTCGGAGCGGTTGGTACCGGCCAGGTCGACACCGACGAAGGCGTAGCCGCGGGGCACGAAGTAGTTGTCGTAGAACAGCGGCATCTGGACGACTCGGCCGTGTGCGTCGTACGTCTTGAGCTGGCTCTCGTTGCCGCGGCCGCAGCAGGAGTAGTACGGGCTGGCATCCATGATGACCGGCACCTTGCGGCCCTGGCGGGCCGGTTCGGCGGGCCGGACGATGTCGGCGGCGACGCGGTCCGTCTTCCCGTCACCGTTGCCGTCGAGGCCCGTGTCCACCCAGACCGCCTCGCGGATGGCGTGTGCGTACGAGTAGACGGGTTTGCTCTCGCGGGGCGCGGCCTGTGCGGCGGAGGGGACGAGGAAGGCGGCCGTCAGGACGGTGACGGCCACGGTCGCGAGCACTCTCCAGATCGTGAAGCGCGTGCGCATCGGTGTGCTTTTCGGCATGCGCGGACGCTACTCCGGTCAACTCCCGTGCAGAAGAGGACACAAGGGGACCCCGGTGGCACGTGACGGCTGAATGGCGATCGTGTGACAGCAGGCACCATGGACAGGTCAGTGGCCACAGGGACTGAATAGGCTCCGAACAGACTTCCTGTCCAGACGACTTGGAGCTGACGTGCACCGCAGAATCATCGCGCCGGGCGCACTCGCGGCGGCCTCCCTCCTGCTGGCGATCCCGGCATCGGCCGCGAGCTACACCCCCGGCGCGCCGGGCATCGGCGACCCCTACTACCCGTCCTACGGCAACGGCGGCTACGACGTCTCGCACTACGACCTGAGGCTGCGTTACCAGCCGAAGACGGACGAGCTGCAGGGCACGGCGACCGTCCTGGCGAGGACCACGCAGGACCTGTCCAGCTTCGACCTGGACTTCCTGCTGAACGTGAGCGAGGTGCGGGTCAACGGCGCCAAGGCGTCCTTCACGACGTCCGACCAGCACGAACTGGTGATCACACCGAAGACGCCGCTCGCCAAGGGCACGCCGATCACCGTCGTCGTCCGCTACAGCGGGGTGCCGTCGGCGAAGAGCGCCTACGGTTTCACCGCCTGGCACCGCACGCCCGACGGCGCGGTGGCCGCGGACGAGCCCGAGGCCGCCTGGTGGTGGTTCCCGAGCAACGACCACCCGAGCGACAAGGCCACCTACGACGTGTCGGTGGCCGTCCCGGACGGCACCCAGGCGGTCTCCAACGGCACGCTCCAGTCGAGCAGTTCGAAGCTGGGCTGGACCACCTACAACTGGCGGCAGAACAAGCCGCAGGCGACCTATCTGGCCACCCTCGCCCTCGGGAAGTTCGACATCACCACCAGCACCTCCGAGGGCGGGGTGCCGGTCGTCAACGCCTACAGCCCGGACCTGGGCGACAACGACGGCGCGGCCCGGGCGAGCGTGGAGCGCACCGGGGAGATCGTGGACTGGCTGAGCGGCTACTTCGGGCCGTATCCGTTCAGCTCGGCGGGCGGATACGTGCCGAACACCACCACCGGGTACGCGCTGGAGACCCAGGGCCGTGTCTACTACAGCCCGAAGCAGTTCGCGAAGGGCGCCAACGTCTCGGTGGTCGTGCACGAGCTGGCCCACCAGTGGTACGGCGACGACGTGTCGGTGAAGGGCTGGAAGGACATCTGGCTCAACGAGGGCTTCGCGACGTACGCGCAGTGGCTGTGGTCGGAGCACGAGGGCGAGGGCACCGCGCAGGAACTCGCCGACTACGTGTACGCCTCGCACCCGGCCGACGACGCGTTCTGGACGGTCAAGCCCGGCGACCCGGGCGCCGACGACCAGTTCGACGCGGCCGTGTACGACCGGGGCGCGGCAGCCATCCAGGCACTGCGCAACGAGGTGGGCGACGATGCGTTCTTCCGCATTCTGAAGGGCTGGCCGAAGGAGCACGCGTACGGCAACGCCTCGGTGGCCGACTTCGAGCGTTACGCCGAGCAGGTCTCCGGCAAGCCTCTGGCCGCGCTGTTCCACACGTGGCTGTTCCAGCCGACGAAGCCGACCGCGTCGGCGGCGCGCTCCCTGGCGAAGTCGGGGACGGCAGTCGCCCGGCCGAAGTCGTGGAAGAAGATCGAGGCCACGCGCTCCGCCCACGGGCACTGACCCTCACGGATTCGGCTCGGCCGCCCGTTTCAGCAGGTCGTCCCGGCCCACTGCGTCCGCGCGGTCGGCCGGGACGGTGCACGCGTACGCCCCGGCGACGGACCCGAGGCGGGCGCATCGCTCCGGCGGTTCACCGGCCAGGCGGCCGTAGAGGAACGCGGCGGCGAAGGCGTCGCCCGCGCCGTTGGAGTCGACCACCGGCGCGGGCGGGACCGCCGCCGGTATGCGGGTCGTTTCGCCGCCGGCCAGCAGATACGCGCCTTCGGCTCCGGCGGTCGCGACCACGGCCTTCGCCCGGCCCCGCTCGGCGATGCGCCGCATGGTCCGCTCGGGGTCGGACAGCGCGGCCGCGGAGAGGAAGACGACGTCGGCCGCGAGGGCGAACGGCTCGTGGTACGGATTCTCGCCGTCCCAGTCGTGCAGGTCCGTGGAGAGGGGAACGCCCGTCCCGAGCAGCATCGGCAGGGCATGGACGCAGGGCTGGGTGATGGTGACGTGGATGTGCCGGCTCGCCGCGGCCAGCGGGCGCAGGGTCTCTTCCGGGAAGCGGTCGTCGGGGTGGGCGCGGCTGGTGTCGTAGAGGGACAGCCGCCGGCCGTCCGGGCCGACGAGGTTGACCGCGCGCCTGGTCCCGGCGGGTTGCGGAAGCGCGGTGAGGCCGATGCCCCGCTCCTGGTGCAGGACGCGGACGAGGTCCCCCTCGGGGTCGTCGCCGAGCAGGTCGAGGTGGTGGGTGCGCAGGCCCAGCGCGGTCAGGCCCACGGCGACGAAGTCGCCGGTCTGCCCGGCACGGGTACGGATCCCGGAGTCGATCATGTAGCTGTCGGCGTACGGGAGCGGCAGCTCGGGGACCTGGACGATCGTGTCCACCCCGGCTCCGCCCAGCACCAGAACATCGATCGCATCCACGTGTGCCGTCATTTCCCGCCCTCCCCGTGGTCGTACACCGTCACCGCGATCCCGCGCCCGACCAGCCGCTCGGTGATGAGCGGCTCTATGCGGGACCAGGTGCCGCCCGCCAGGCCGCAGCCTATGCGGGGCATGTGCACGGACGCACCGAGTTCGATCACTTCCCCGGCGAGGCGGTCGAGGGCGGTGTCGATCGCCTCGTAGCGGACGGGAACGCCCTTGCTGCCTCTGCTGATGCCGCGCTGGCCGACCATGTTGGCCACCCACACGTACGGATCGACCTTGACGAGCTGGACCGCGCCCAGGCCGAAGTCGTTCTTCGCGCGGTCGCGGTGCCAGGACCGGTACGCCGCCTCCGGCTCCGGCCAGCGGCGCGAGAGCGCCAGGACGAAGCCCTTCCCCCAGCCCCCGATGTCGTTGCAGACGTGGGCGATCACTTTGACGCCCTTGACCGACGGAACGGTGGCGTCACCCCGGACATAAATGATCTCCGACATGACGCCACCGTAGGCGATGCCACTGACAGTGGCGCCGAGCTGCTACTTCGTCAGCTGCGACAGCTCGTCGTCGGCGGTGCGGGACACCCGGCGGCGGACGCCGAACCAGCCGGCGACCAGCAGCACGGCGATCACCGGGATGAGCAGCAGGGTCTTGCGGCCGACGTCCGGGTCGTTCCACATCATGCCGAGGCAGACCAGCAGGAAGGTGATCGTGGCGATCTCCGTGACCGGGCTGCCCTTCAGGCGGAAGTGCGGCCGGGTGGCCAGGCCCGCGCGGGCCCGCCGGACGAAGATCATGTGGCAGAGCATGATGATCACCCAGGTGCTGATGATGCCGAGCGAGGCGATGTTCAGCACGATCTCGAAGGCCTGGCTGGGCATCAGGTAGTTCAGGCCGACGCCGAGCACGCAGACGGCGCAGGTCAGCAGGATGCCGCCGTAGGGGACCTGGTTGCGGTTCATGCGCGCGGTGAACTTCGGGGCGGAGCCCGCCATGGCCATCGAGCGCAGGATGCGGCCGGTGGAGTACAGGCCCGAGTTCAGCGAGGACATCGCGGCGGTCAGCACGACCAGGTTCATCACGTCGCCGGCCGCCGGGACACCGATCTTCGACAGGACCGTCACGAACGGGCTCTGGTCGGCGGAGTACACGGAGCCGGGCAGCAGCAGGGCGAGCAGCACGACCGAACCGACGTAGAACAGGCCCACGCGCCACATGATCGAGTTCACTGCGCGCGGGACGACCTTCTCGGGCTCGGCGGTCTCGCCGGCGGCGACGCCGACCAGCTCCAGGGCGGCGTACGCGAAGATCACGCCCTGCATGACGAGGACGACCGGCATCACGCCGTGCGGGAAGACGCCACCGTGGTCGGTGATCACGCTCAGGCCGGGGGTGTGGCCGCCGACCTTGTGCTGGGTGGCGAGCAGGAAGATGCCGATCAGCATGAAGCCGACGATGGTGGCGACCTTGATGATCGCGAACCAGAACTCCATCTCGCCGAAGATCTTCACCGAGATCAGGTTCACGGCGAGGACCACCGCCAGGGCGATCAGCGCCAGCACCCACTGCGGGATGGTCGTGAACATGCTCCAGTAGTGCGTGTAGAGCGCGATCGCGGTGATGTCGGCGATGCCGGTGGTCGACCAGTTCAGGAAGTACATCCAGCCGGCGACGTAGGCGCCCTTCTCGCCGAGGAACTCACGCGCGTACGACACGAAGGAACCGGAGGACGGCCGGTACAGGACCAGCTCGCCCAGGGCCCGGACGACGAAGAAGGCGAAGACGCCGCAGACCAGGTAGGCCAGCGCGAGCGCGGGGCCGGCGTTGTGCAGTCGGCCGCCGGCGCCCAGGAGGAGGCCGGTGCCGATGGCGCCGCCGATGGCGATCATGTTGACGTGGCGGGCCTTGAGGTCCTTGCTGTAACCGGCGTCGCCCGCGTCCGCGGGCGTCTCGGCGGTCCGGGCATGGGCAACGGCCTGTGCCGAATCCACGGTTTCCTTGCTCACGGGTCGTTCCACTTCCTGGTGCGCCCGGACCTCGTGGGCCCAGGATTCCGTACATATCGGCCCACACCACCCTGGTGGGTTGTGGCACAGACCAAGACAGCACCTTCCCAGGAAGATCGCCGCGCATGCGATGACCCAGGTCACACAGCGGCGTTTGTCACAAACCCTCAAGGGGTGGCAAAGCGCTGGCACGACGGGCCTTTACTCCTTCACCGGCACTACAGCCGCCCGTTGATTTCCGTTCTTCCGGGGCACTCGATTCCACCGGCTGGAAATTCGGCTTAAATCCGCACATTTTTAGAATTGCGCTCGGCTAAATCTCCTGGTCAGGCATGCCTTCAAAGGAGAGGCAAAGGGTTCTCGCAGCGACCGCTCAGGTATTCATGCGACGTACAGCAACTGTCGGGACCCGGTCTTCGGTGCGGCCCTAATTTCGCCTTCATGCGCAGACCGAGAATTGCCGGGAAAACTCTGGTCGTGACCGCCGCACTCGCCCTCGCGGCGACGGCTGCGGGGGTCACCTACGCCGAGGGCGGTTTCGGGAACACTCCGCTCGGCGACAAAGTCGTGGGCAAACAGGCGGACGGGTCGTATCTGACGCACAACAACCAGTTCGTCACGCCCGTCGGCGACGTCATCAAGGAGAACGGCCGCCCGTTCGGTCTGGCTCTCGCCCCGGACGGCAAAACGGCCGCCAGTCTCGACACGGGTGGTGCCAGCAGCGGGATCGTCACCGTCTTCGACCTGGTCGGGCACAAGGTGCTCCAGCAGGTGGGCAGCGGAAAGATCTCCGACGGGGGCATCGTCTACTCCCCCGACGGCAAGTACCTGTGGGCCGCACAGCCCGCCGACCTGATCCGCTACGACGTCGCGGCGGACGGCACGCTGTCCCACCCGGTCACCGTCAAGCTGCCGGGGGCCGGCGGACGCCAGGCCGTGCCGGCCGGCCTCGCCTTCGCCCCGAACGGCACCGACCTGCTGGTGACGCTGAGCGGCAACAACACCCTGGGCGTCGTCGACACGACCACGAACACGGTCACGAAGCAGATCGCGGTCGGCAATGTGCCCAACAGCGTCGTGGTGATCGACGGCAAGGCGTACGTGAGCAACCAGGGCGGGCGTCCCGCCCGGCCGGGCGACCGGACCGACGACTCCTACGGCACGGCCGTGGTCACCGGCAACGACGACGCCGTCCCCTCCACGGGCACGGTGTCCGAGGTCGACCTGGCTTCCGGGCAGCAGATCAGGACCTTCCCGGTGGGCCTGGAGCCCAGTGCGCTGCTCGCGGTGGGCAGCACGCTCGTGGTCGCCAACACCGACGACGACTCGGTGACCAGCATCGACACCGTCCGGCAGCAGCCGGGCCGCACCTTCGCGGCCAACCCGGCGCCAGGGACCCCGTACGGCGCGCAGCCCAACGGACTGGCCATGCTGGACACCACCCACCTGGCCGTGAGCCTGGGCCGCGACAACGCCGTCGCCGTCTACCAGTACGAGGATGCCTACTCCCAGCCCGCCTTCGAGGGCCTGATCCCGACCGGCTCCTTCCCGACGGGCCTGGCCGAGGACGACCGGCTGGGCCGGCTGGTGGTCGCCAGCGAGCAGGGCCTCGGCTCCGTCGGACCGAACGGCACGGTCGACCAGGGCACCGGCACCGGCCCCGCCACCTCGCACCTGGGCTACAACTTCGTCGGCACGGTGCAGACGGTCGTGCCGCCGACCGCCCGGGAGATGCGGAAGTACACCCGACAGGTGTTCAGGAACAACCAGTGGGACGGGCTGCAGCAGCGCAACCGCGCCGGCAGTGGCAGGGCCGCCCCGGTGGCCGTCCCGTTGCACGTCGGCAACCCGTCGAAGATCAAGCACGTGTTCCTGATCGTCAAGGAGAACCGCACCTACGACCAGGTGCTCGGCGACGACCCGCGGGGCAACGGCGATGCGAGCCTGACCCAGTTCGGCAAGCAGGTCACGCCGAACGTCCATGCACTGGCCCGCGCCTTCCCGCTGGTCGACAACCTGTACTCGGACGGCACCAACTCCGCCGAGGGCCACCACTGGCTGAACCAGGCGTTCGTCAACAACTACCTGCAGCAGATGTACGGCAACTACACCCGGTCGTACCAGACCGGCGATCCGCTGAGCGACGTGAAGTCCGGCTGGATCTGGGACGACGCACTCAAGCACGGCAGGTCCGTCACCAACTGGGGCGAGCAGATCGACCGTTACGTCGACGCGAGCGGCAAGGGCACGGCCGCGGGCAGCTGGCTCAAGTGGTACCACGACTCCCAGGTGATGGAGGGCCAGGCGACCGGGCCGCTGAACTACCCGGTCGGCAGCTACCAGCCGAAGACGGACATCCCCTCACTCGCGAAGATCACCCAGCCCGACTTCCCGAACTTCGACCTGAACATTCCCGACCAGTACCGCGCCGACCTGTTCAAGCCGGTCTTCGACAAGTACGAGAAGGACGGCAACCTCCCGGCCCTCGACATGATGTGGCTGATGGACGACCACACCTCGGGCACCGCACCGGGTGCCATCACACCGTCCGCGCAGGTGGCCGACAACGACCTGGCACTCGGCCGCATCGTGGACACCATCTCGCACAGCAGGGACTGGAAGAGCACCGCGATCTTCGTCCTGGAGGACGACTCGCAGAACGGTGTCGACCACGTCGACGGCCACCGCAACCCGACCCTCGTGATCAGCCCGTACGCGGCGCGGGGCAGGGTGGTGCACAGCTACTACAGCCAGCTGAACGTCCTGCGGACCATCGAGCAGATCCTCGGCCTGCCGCCGATGAACCAGCAGGACATGGCGGCGGAGCCGATGTACGACGCGTTCACCGACCGGCCGGACTTCACGCCGTACACCCATCTGCCCAACGAGATCCCGCTGACCACGACGAACCCGCAGCCCGCGCAGACCACCAGCGCGGTGGCCAGGGCCTGGGCCGAGTGGTCGGCCAGGCAGGACTTCAGGACCGAGGACATGGTGAACATGGCCCAGGAGAACCGGGACATCTGGTACTCATCGAACAACTTCACCAAGCCCTACCCGGGTGACAAGAAGGTGCTCCTGCCCGGCCAGGTGCCCGGAGGGGACGCGGCTCCGACGCCCGACGAGGACGACTGACGCTCCGTGCCGACATCCCGCGGGGCCGGTCCGCCCGAGCCCGGCCCCGCCTGTGTGCGACCGTGGCCGTCCAGGTGTCACAGCAGTGATGAGACAGCGATACTGCTGCACATGACGACGGACGCCACCACCGACACCGAGGAGCACACGCTCACCATCGACGAGCTGGCCGCCCGGGCGGGCGTCACGGTCCGCACCGTCCGCTTCTACGGCAGCAAGGGGCTTCTTCCGCCGCCTGCGATCGGTCCACGGCGGGTGGGTCACTACGGGCCGGGGCACGTGGCGCGGCTGGCCCTCATCGAGGAACTGCAGCAGCAGGGCATGACGCTCGCCGCGATCGAGCGGTACCTGGAGCAGTTGCCGCCGGACCTCACCGCGCACGACCTGGCCATCCACCGCGCGGTGGTCGCCTCCTGGGCGCCGGACGCGGTGGAGACGGTGTCCCGGAGGGAACTCGAACGACGGGTGGGACGGCCGCTGACCCCCGAGGACATCGAGCGCCTTGCGGCGATGAGCGTCGTCCTGGAGGCGGAACGCGACGGCACCGAGGGCGAAGGGGACACCTTCCGTGTCGACTCCGGGCTGCTCCGGCTCGGTGCCCGGCTCCTGGACGTACCGCTGTCGCAGGACGCGATCCTCGCGGCGCGCAAGGTGCTCATCGAGCACTCGCGCGCCGCTGCCCACGAGCTGGCTCAGCTCTTCCGCGGCGAGGTGGCGGAGCGTGACGCCCGGGACGTGAAGTCCCTGTCGGCGCACATGCACCCCTTGGTGGTGCAGGCGCTGCTGACGACGTTCCAGCGGTCGCTGCGGGAAGAGCTGAGCGAGTGGCTCACCGGGTCAGGAACGGACTGAGTCGCTGAACGGCTCCCCCCGCTGCGCCTTCTCCACCAGCAGCGCGGGCGGGGTGAAGCGCTCGCCGTAGCGCTCGGCGAGTTCACGCGCGCGTGCCACGAAACCGGACAGGCCGCCTTCGTAGCCGTTGATGTACTGCAGCACGCCGCCGGTCCAGCCCGGGAAGCCGATGCCGAAGATCGAGCCGATGTTGGCGTCGGCGACCGAGGTCAGCACGCCCTCTTCGAGGAGCCGTACGGTGTCGAGCGCCTCGGAGAAGAGCATCCGCTCCTGCAGGTCCCGGAACGGGATCTCGCGCCCCGGCTCGGTGAAGTGCTCGCGCAGGCCCGGCCACAGCCCTGCCCGCTTGCCGTCCTCCGCGTACTCGTAGAACCCTGCGCCGCCGCTGCGGCCCGGGCGCCCGAACTCGTCGACCATGCGGTCGATGACCGCCTCCGCCGGGTGCGCGGTCCAGGTGCCGCCCGCCTCCTCGACGGCCTTCCTCGACTCGTTGCGGATCTTGCGCGGGAGGGTCAGGGTCAGCTCGTCCATGAGGGAGAGCACCTTGGCCGGGTAGCCGGCCTGGGCCGCGGCCTGTTCCACGGAGGCGGGCTCGATGCCCTCGCCGACCATGGCGACGCCCTCGTTGATGAAGTGGCCGATGATCCGGGAGGTGAAGAAGCCGCGCGAGTCGTTGACGACGATCGGCGTCTTGTTGATCTGCCGGACCAGGTCGAAGGCCCGTGCGAGGGCCTCGTCGCCGGTCCGCTCGCCCTTGATGATCTCCACCAGCGGCATCTTGTCGACCGGCGAGAAGAAGTGCAGTCCGATGAAGTCGGCCTGGCGCTCCACGCCCTCGGCGAGGGCGGTGATGGGCAGGGTGGAGGTGTTGGAGCACAGCAGCGCGTCGGGCGCGAGGACGGACTCGATCTCCTGGAAGACCTTGTGCTTGAGGGACGTGTCCTCGAAGACGGCCTCGATCACCGCGTCACAGCCCGCGAGATCGGCGACCTCGGCGGTGGGGGTGATCCGGGCGAGCAGCGCGTCCGCCTTCTCCTGGCTGGTCCGGCCCCTGGAGACGGCCTTGGCGCACAGCTTCTCGGAGTAGCCCTTGCCCTTGGCGGCCGCCTCCGCGGAGACGTCCTTGAGGACGACGTCGATGCCAGCGCGGGCGCAGGAGTAGGCGATGCCGGCCCCCATCATGCCGGCGCCGAGGACGGCGACCCTGCGGACCCGGCGGGGCTCGATGCCCTGGGGGCGGTTGGCGCCGGAGTTGACGGCCTGGAGGTCGAAGAAGAACGCCTGGATCATGTTCTTCGAGGTCTGCCCGGCGGCCAGTTCCACGAAGTAGCGGGCCTCGATGACCTGGGCGGTCTCGAAGTCGACCTGGGAGCCCTCGACGGCCGCGGCGAGGATGTTGCGCGGCGCCGGGTAGGGCGCGCCGTTGGTCTGCTTGCGCAGGGTGGCCGGGAAGGCGGGCAGGTTGGCGGCGAACTTGGGGTTGGCCGGCGTACCGCCGGGGATCTTGTAGCCCGGCTTGTCCCAGGGCTGCTGGGACTCGGGGTTGGCGTCGATGAACGCGCGGGCCTTGGCCAGCAGTTCCTCGGGCGTGGCGGCGACCTCGTGGACGAGGCCGTTCTCCTGGGCACGCCTGGCGTTGTACTGCTGGCCCTGGAGGAGCACCTTCAGGAGGGCGTCGGCGATGCCCAGCAGCCGTACGGTGCGGACGACGCCGCCCCCGCCGGGGAGCAGGCCGAGGGTGACCTCGGGGCAGCCGATCTTGGTGCCGGAGGTGTCGAGGGCGACCCGGTGGTGGCAGGCGAGGGCCAGTTCGAAGCCGCCGCCCAGGGCCGCGCCGTTGATCGCGGCGACGACGGGCTTGCCGAGGGTCTCGATGCGGCGCAGGTTGCGCTTGATGGCGAGGCCGCCGTCGAAGAGGTCCTGGGCGGTCTCCGGGGTGACCCGGATCAGGTCGCGCAGGTCGCCGCCGGCGAAGAAGGTCTTCTTGGCGGAGGTGAAGATGACACCGCGGATCGATTCCTGCTCGGCCTCGAGCCGGTCGGTGATCGCGGCGAGGGAGTCGCGGAACGCCTGGTTCATGGTGTTCGCGGACTGGTTGGGGTCGTCGAGGACGAGGGTGACGACACCGGTGTCGTCCTGCTCCCAGCGGATGGTGGTGCTCTCGGTCATGACAGTCGTCTCCGTTGAAGTCTCGTGATTCCGCGGGGAGTTCAGATGCGCTCGACGATGGTGGCGATGCCCATGCCGCCGCCCACGCAGAGGGTGGCCAGGCCGAACCGCTTGTCCTGGCGCTCCAGTTCGTCCACGAGCGAGCCGAGGATCATCGCGCCGGTCGCGCCGAGCGGGTGGCCGAGGGCGATGGCGCCGCCGTTGACGTTGACCTTGTCCAGGCTGAGGCCCATGTCCTTCACGAAGCGCAGCACGACCGCGGCGAACGCCTCGTTGATCTCGACCAGATCGATGTCGTCGATGGTCAGCCCGGCCTTGGCGAGCGCCTTGCGGGCGGCGGGGGCGGGCCCGGTGAGCATGATGGTGGGCTCGGAGCCGGAGACGGCGGCGGCGACGATCCGCGCGCGCGGGGTGAGGCCGTAGCGCTCGCCGACCTCCTGGGAGCCGATCGCGACCAGGGAGGCGCCGTCCACGATGCCGGAGGAGTTGCCCGCGTGGTGGACGTGGTCGATCTTCTCCACCCAGTGGTACTTCTGCAGCGCGACGGCGTCGAAGCCGCCCATCTCGCCGATGTCCGCGAACGACGGCTTGAGCTTGGCGAGGGAGTCGGCGGTGGTGCCGGGGCGCATGTGCTCGTCGTGGTCCAGGACGACCAGGCCGCTGCGGTCCTTGACCGGGACCACGGAGCGGTCGAAGCGGCCCTCCTTCCAGGCGGTGGCGGCGCGCTCCTGGGACAGGGCCGCGTACTCGTCCACGTCCCGCCGGGAGAAGCCCTCGACGGTGGCGATCAGGTCGGCGCCGATGCCCTGCGGCACGAAGTTGACGGACAGGTTGGTCATCGGGTCGTTGAACCAGGCACCGCCGTCCGAGGCCATCGGCACACGCGACATGGACTCCACGCCGCCCGCGAGCACCAGGTCCTCCCAGCCCGAGCGGACCTTGGCGGCCGCCAGGTTGACGGCCTCCAGGCCCGAGGCACAGAAGCGGTTCTCCTGGAGGCCCGCGACCGTGTCCGGCAGTCCGGCGGCGATCGCGGCGATCCGGGCGATGTCGGAGCCCTGGTCGCCGACCGGGCCGACGACGCCGAGGACGATGTCGTCGATCGCGGCCGGGTCGAGGCCCGGGAAGCGGTCGCGGATCTCGTGGATCAGGCCGACGACCAGGTCGATGGGCTTCGTGCCGTGCAGGGCGCCGTTCGCCTTGCCGCGGCCGCGCGGGGTGCGGATCGCGTCGTACACGTACGCTTCGGTGCTCACTGGAGTGCCTTTCGGGAGGGTGGGCCGAGCGGAGGTCGGTCACCGAGGGCGGAGTCGTCGGGTGGGCGGAGTCAGTCGCCTTCTGCGACGAGGTCGTCGTTCACGAGGTCAGGTATGCCCCAGTCCCGCGCCACCGTCCCGGTGTCGGCGCCGGGCAGGGCAGGGCCGGTGCGGACGGTGGTGGGGGTCGCGGAGAAGCGGGGGGCGGGGGCCGGCTGGATGATGCCGCCGTGGTCGGTGAAGGTGCCGCGGGCGGCCAGGTGCGGGTGGTGCGGGGCCTCGCGCAGGGAGAGGACGGGGGCCACGCACGCGTCGGAGTCCTCGAAGAGGGCCGTCCATTCGTCCCGGGTGCGGGACTTGAAGCGGGCGGCGACGCGCTCGCGCAGCTCGCCCCAGCGGGTCCAGTCCTTGTGGGCCGGGGCCAGCTCGTCCAGGCCGAGCCGGTGCAGGAACTCCTCGTAGAACCGTGCTTCCAGGGCGCCGACCGCCATGTACCCGCCGTCGGCGGTCCCGTAGGTGCCGTAGTACGGGCAGCCGCCGTCCAGGAGGTTGGCGCCGCGCCGGTCCTGCCAGCCGCCGGCGGCCAGCATGCCGTGGATCATCGCCGACAGGTGCGCGGTGCCGTCCACGATGGCCGCGTCCACGACCTGGCCGGTGCCGGTGGCGCGCGCGTGGTGCAGGGCGGCGAGGACGCCGACGACCAGGTAGAGGGAGCCGCCCGCGTAGTCGCCGAGCAGGTTGGCGGGGGCGGCCGGGGGCTCGTCCGGGCGGCCGATCATGCCGAGGGTGCCGGTGAGGGCGATGTACGCCACGTCGTGCCCGGCGCGGTCGGCCAGCGGTCCTTCCTGGCCCCAGCCGGTCATCCGGCCGTAGACCAGCCGGGGGTTGCGGGAGTGGCAGTGCGCGGGGCCGACACCGAGCCGCTCGGCCACCCCGGGGCGGTAGCCCTCGATGAGGATGTCGGCCCGTTCGGCGAGGTCCAGGACGCGCGCGGGGCCGTCCGGGGTCTTGAGGTCGACGACGACCGAGCGCTTGTTGCGGTTCGTCACGTCGTGCGCGGGATCGATGCCGAGGCCGGGGCCGCCCGGGCGGTCCACCCGGACGACGTCGGCGCCCAGGTCGGCGAGGAGCATGGCGGCGAACGGGCCCGGCCCGATGCCGGCCAGCTCCACCACGCGCACGCCGCTGAGCGGGCCGTGCCCCGACGTCCTCGGCGTCCCTGCCGTCGTCATGCTGTCCTGCCCCCAAGCCCATGTGACACAACTGATGTAACACCAGTGATGCTAAGAACACGTTCCACCGGACACAAGACCTGAACGAGCAAGCGCTTAGCCAAGTGCCCGGCCGACCGCCGGGGTCGCGCCGGCGGTCCGCAGTGTTCACGCTAGCCTCAGCCGCCGACAGCGGCGCGTGCTGCACGATCAAGGGGTGTCATGAGCAGGCTGAACAGGACGGATCGTCCCTACGACATCGTGCTCTTCGGAGCCACCGGCTTCGTCGGCGCGCTGACGGCGGAGTACCTCGCCGCGCATGCCCCCGAGGAGCTGCGCTGGGCGATCGCGGGCCGTGACGAGCGCAAACTGGAGCGGCTGCGCGAGCGGCTGCCCGGCGGCCCCGGCATCGGCGTGCTGCGGGCCGACGTGCAGGAGCCGGCCACGGTGCGTGCGCTCGCGCAGCACGCGCGCGTGGTGGCCACGACGGTGGGCCCGTACGTCACCTACGGCGAAGAGCTGGTCGCGGCCTGTGCGGACGCCGGGGCCGACTACCTCGACCTCTGCGGCGAGCCGGAGTTCGTGGACCTGGTGTACGTCCGGCACGACGCACGCGCGCGGGAGACGGGCGCACGGCTGGTGCACGCCTGCGGCTTCGACTCCGTACCGCACGATCTGGGCGTGTACTTCACGGTCCGGCAGCTGCCGGAGGGAGTCCCGCTGACGGTGGACGGGTTCGTGACCGCCGACGCGGCCTTCTCCGGCGGCACGCTGGCATCGGCGCTGAACCAGATCGCGCGCGGCCGGCAGCTGGCGGCCGCGGCCCGCGAACGCGGCCGGCACGAGCCGCGCCTGCCGGGGCGCACGGTGGCGGCACCGGCGGGCGCGCCGCGGTACGCCCCGGAGGTCGGCGCCTGGGCGCTGCCGCTGCCCACCATCGACCCGCAGATCGTGCGCCGCTCGGCGCGGGCCCTGCAGCGCTACGGCCCCGACTTCCGCTACCGGCACTACGCGGCGGTCAGGCATCTGCCCGTCGCCGCGGGCGGTGTCGCCGCGTTCGGCGCGCTCGCGGCCGCCGCCCAACTGCCGCCCGCCCGGCGTTGGCTGTCGGACCGGCTCCGGCCCGGCGACGGACCGGGACCGGAGAAGCGGGCGAAGAGCTGGTTCAGGGTGCGCTTCGTCGGCGAGGGCGGCGGGCGGCGTGTGTTCACCGAGGTCGCGGGCGGCGACCCGGGCTACGGCGAGACGGCGAAGATGTTCGCCGAGGCGGCCCTCGGCCTGGCCTTCGACGACCTGCCGCCGACCGCCGGGCAGGTCACCACGGCCACCGCGATGGGCGACGCGCTGACCGAGCGGCTGCGTACGGCGGGCATCACCTTCCGGGTGGCGGCCGAGCGGTAGTCCCCGGGGCGGACCGCTGCCGGCCCGCCCTCCTCTGCGTTTGAGACTTTCCGCACCCGGAATGCCGCTCCACCGGCGCCCATGTGCTCAGAAGTCTCGCTGGGAATTTCAATGAGACGCTGGAAGCCCAGGCAGAAGGAGGCGGAACTGAAGTGAAGTTCGTGCTGGAAGTGACCGTGGACGAGGACGTGCCGGCTGCGGGCCGGGCCGGAGAGCTGGGGCGGATCCTGCGCTACTGGGGCGGCAATCTCCACCACTACGCCCTCGAACCCGGCGACGGCTCGGCCGTCTACGACTCGGCGTATCAGGAGGTCGGCGCCTGGCGCATCGTGGCCTCCTGAAGCGCCCGCCGGCACAGCGCGTCCGCCCGGCGCGTGGTCTCGGGCAGCCGGTACTCCGGCGTCAGCGCCAGGGTGTGCGCCAGGGCGTTGTCGAGGCTCAACCGGTGGCCGACGGAGACGAACACCGGCTTGACGCCGTCCCGCGTGCGCAGGGCGCTGCCGACCTCCTCGGCCCCCGCCAGGAGCGGTGCGGCGCTGCCCCGCCGGGACCCGGGGTCGTCGTAGGTGAAGGTGAACGGGTTCTTGGCGACACCGATGGTGGGCAGGCCGGTGAGCACGCCGAGGTGGCTGGCGAGGCCGAAGCGGCGCGGGTGGGCGAGACCGTAGCCGTCGCACACCACCAGGCCGGGCGGGCAGGGCAGGGCGTCCAGGGCGGCCCGAACGGTCGGGATCTCGCGGAAGGCGAGCAGTCCCGGAACGTACGGGAACGAGATCCGGCCGACGGCCGTCGTCTCCGCGACCACCTCCAGGGTGGCCGCGTCCAGGACGACGGCCGCCGCGGCGACCAGGTCGCGGTCGTCGTCGTAGGCGACGTCGACCCCCGTGACATGGCCCGTGCCGGGCGGCGGCCCCGGTTCGTCGAGCACCACCCGCCCGCGCAGCCGGTCCTGTTCGGCGCGGGCCTCTTCCTCGGTCGCGGGCCAGCCGGCGGGTACTCCTACGGTCGTCATGGTGTCCCCGACTGTACGGCCCGCGGACGGCCCTGCGGGCGCCGGGGGTAGGCTCGTGATCATGTTCGTACTGGAACTGACCTACACCGCCCCGCTCGACGCCGTGGACGCCGTCCTGCCCGCGCATGTGACCTGGCTGGACCAGCAGTACGAGAAGGGCCTCTTCCTGGCCTCCGGGCGCAAGAACCCCCGCGACGGCGGGGTGATCCTGGCCGTCGCGGAGGACCGCGCCCGTATCGAGGAGGTCGTCGCGGGCGATCCGTTCGTGGCGGCAGGGGTGTGCGAGTACCGCGTCACGGAGTTCGTCGCCACGAAGACCGTTCCCGAGCTGGCACGCCACCGCCAGACGCTGAACTGAGCCGGGCCTCAGACCTTCTCGGCGCTCAGCTCTTCTTGGCGCTCAGCTCTTCTTGGCGTTCAGCGCGCGTTGCAGCTGTGCCTTGCTCATGTCCGAACGGCCCTCGATGCCTCGCTGCCTGGCCTCGTTGTACAACTGGTCGTAGGTCGGGCCCTGGGGCCCCTTGCCCGACCGCTTGCCGCCGCGCTCGCCGGACGACATGTCCTGGGTCGAACTGCGGCTCGCGGTCCTCGACTCGCCGGAGCGGGCGCGTTCCTTGTTGACCGTCCGCGCGGCGATCTCCTCGGCACGCTTCGGGCTCTCGCCCCGCTCCAGGGCGCTCTCCTTGATGTGTTCGTACTGGCGTTCCCGCTTGGGGCTGGAACCACGAGGCATGACCACTCCTCTCCTCGCTCCGTTGCGGCAGGGACCGAGTACCCGCGATTCCGGCCCCGCACGTCAGTGCTCCAGCCGGGCCACCCGCCCCTTCTCCCCGGCCGCCCAGCAGCTCAGGTCGGAGGTGCAGTCCACCGTGTCGTAGGAACCGGTGTCGATGGTCCGCCAGGTGCGGCCGGCGTCGGTGGTCAGGTCGGTGCCGGTGGGGCCGACGGCGAGCGCGGCGCGGCGGCTGTGGGGGAGCCAGGCGGCCCCGGAGCGGTAGGCGGGCGGCGGGGTGGCGGCAGGGCGCCAGGTGCGGCCCCCGTCGGAGGTGACCGCGGCAGCCTGCGGCGAGGACTGGTCGGGGCGGTAGTCGCCACCGACCGCGAGGCCGTGGGCACGGTCGCGGAAGGCGAGCGCGAAGACGCCCTTGGCCGCATCGCCCGCCGGGACGGGCGTGTCGGAGGCCGTCCAGGTCAGTCCGCGGTCGGCGGAGTGCAGCACGCGCGCGTGGGCGCCGCCGCCGGTGGCCAGCCAGACGTCCTTCGGCCCGGAGGTGACCAGGCACTGGCCGCTCGCGGCGAAGCCCGCCTCGCCGTCGAGCGCGGCCGGCATTCCGTCCGCCGGCAGCACCCGCCAGGTGCGCCCGCCGTCACGGGTGGACAGCATGCGGAACCTGCCGTCCACGGGATCACTCACGGCAAGGCCGTGCCGGCGGTCGAAGAAGGCGAGGCAGTCGTAGAAGGCCTTCGGATCGGCGTTGCGGAAGGACTCGGTCCAGGTCGCACCTCCGTCGTCGGTGCGGTAGACGCGCGATGTCTCGCCCTCGCCGATGGCCAGCACCACCGCACGCCGCGCGTCGAACGCCTCGACGTCCCGGAACTCCAGGCCCGCCGCGCCGGGCGGAGAGACGTTCCGCCAGCTCGCCCCGCCGTCGGTGGTGCGCAGCACGGTGCCCGCCGTGCCGGCCAGCCAGGCGGTGTCGCGGTCGACGGCAGCCAGGCCGCGGAAGCGCACCTGCGGGGAACCGGTGTCCTTCTCCGCCCAGTGCACGGCCCCCCGGCCGAGCGGCCGTGCCTCGGCGGCCGGGACCGTCAGCGCGGCCAGCGCCGCGCCGCACGCCACTCCCACCGCCACCAGCCGGCCCCGTCCCCTGCGTCGCGTGCTCCCCAAGCGCTTCATGGCGGGCGAAGCTAGCCCACCGGTCCGCCGCCGTCCAGAGGATCTCTTTGGCCGAAAGTCATGCATGGGGACGGTGACCGAGGTCACTCGTTGCCGGTGTGCACGGATCGGCCGATTCCGTCGTCTCTTCCAGTGCCAGGCCTGACACGCCCGGAAGTACGTCCAGCCGTCATGAGGGAGCAAGGCCTTGTCCACCGTCATCGAGCAGCCCGTAGAGGCCCGCCTCGTCGCCGCCGCGCCGCGCATGCCGAGCATTCCCGCCACGCTGCGCTACGACCGCAACGACCCGTTCGCAGTCCGGATGACCTTCCCGGCCCCGGCCACCCTGGAGGGCGTAGAGGTCTGCTGGACCTTCTCCCGCGAACTCCTCGCGTCCGGGCTCCACGGCGCGGAGGGGGTCGGGGACGTCCGGGTGCGGCCGTACGGCTACGACCGCACCGTACTGGAGTTCCACGCGCCCGAGGGCACCGCGATCGTGCACGTGCGTTCCGGCGAGATCCGTCGGTTCCTGGAGGCGACCGGCGACCTGGTTCCCGTCGGCCTGGAGCATCTCCAGCTGGACCTCGACCACGGCCTGGCCGAGCTGATGCGGGACGCCTGCTGACGTACTACCCGCGGGTGAGCAGTGCGTTCAGCTCCCCGTAGTCGAACCCGTCGGCGAGCGCCCCGTACGTCCCCTCCCGCAGCAGCTCCCGCGCGGCACGGCGGACCAGGGCGTGGGCGGCCTGGGCCAGGCCGGCGCCCGCGCTGATCCGGGCGACCCCGAGTGCGGCCAGTTCGGCGACCGACGGCGCTCCCGGGCCGACCATCACGTTGAGCGGCCCGTCGACGCCCGCGACGAGCGCCTTGACCGTCTGCGGGTCGACGGCCCCGGGCACGAAGATCCCGTCGGCGCCCGCGGCCCGGAACGCGGCGGCCCGCTCCAGGGTGAGGTCCACTCCCCCGGCGCCGCGCAGGAAGGTGTCGATCCGGGCGTTGACGAACAGCGGTACGCCCGCCCGGTCGGCGGCCGCACGGGCCGCGGAGATCCGCTCGGCCTGCTCGGCGACCGGCCGCAGCGGCTCACCGCCCCCCTCATGGCGGGCGTCCTCGATGTTGACGCCGACCGCGCCCGCGGTGAGCACCGCGTCGACGGTGTCGGCGACCCCGGCGGCATCCTCGGCGTAGCCGCCCTCGATGTCGGCGGTGACGGGGACCCGTACGGCGGCCACGATGCGGGCTACGGCGGCCAGCGCGCGATCTCGGTCGAGCCGGTCACCGTCGGCGGCGCCGAGCGCCCAGGCGAGCCCGGCGCTGGTGGTGGCGACGGCCGGCGCCCCCGCCTCCGCGACGACGGCGGCGCTCACCGGGTCCCAGGCGTTCGGCAGGACGAGCGGCCGGCCGGGCACGTGCAGTGCGCGTAAGGCGAGGGCGGTCTCGCGGAGCGAGGGCGAGTGCTGAGGTGTCATGAGGGAAAGTCAAACAGCGTCGGCGGGGCGGGCGCTGGCAGAAATCCGACAGGATCAACGGACGACGGCCACCGCGGGTCCGACCGACGGGCACACGCGGTGGACAACCCGGATCCGACCGACGGACACACCCGGTGGACAACGCAATCCAGCCGACCGGCGCGCACGGATTTAATCGCGTTGACAGGCTTCGCAGCCCGCTCGTACGGTGTACAAGGTTCTGTTGCCGCCGATTGGAGAAGGACGTTGCTCGTCTGAGGTCCTGAGACACCGCGCTCACACCGGTGAGGTGTGCGTGGCGTTACGACCTCGGCGTCCGAGCCGTCCTCCAGCACAGGCCTTTTTCGTGCCCCAGGCCCTTCGGCTTCCGCCTCGCGGTGTCTCGACATGCGCCCGCCCAGACCGCACCCAGCCACCGCGAGGCCTTTATGTCTACTTCCCTGACCTGCACGTCCCTGTCCTTCACCTGGCCCGACGGCACCCCCGTCTTCGACGGCCTCGACACCGCCTTCGGCCCCGGCCGGACCGGGCTCGTCGGCGTCAACGGATCCGGGAAGTCAACCCTGCTCAAGCTGCTCGCCGGCGAACTCTCCCCGGTCGATGGCACCGTCAAGGTGACCGGCGAGGTCGGTTACCTCCCGCAGAACGTCACGCTCGACACCGCGCTCCGCGTCGACGAGGCCCTCGGCATCGCACGCCGGCGGGCCGCCCTGCACGCCATCGAGGCGGGCGACGTCGCCGAGGAGCACTTCGAGACACTGGGTGACGACTGGGACGTCGAGGAGCGTGCCCTCGTCACCCTCGGCGAACTCGGTCTCGGTCACATCGGCCTGGACCGCACCGTCGGCGAGGTGTCCGGCGGCGAGTCGGTGCTGCTGCGCCTGGCCGCACTGCTGCTGCGCCGCCCGGACGTCCTGCTCCTGGACGAGCCCACCAACAACCTGGACCTGTACGCGCGTCGGCGGCTGTACGCGGCCGTCGCCTCCTGGCCGGGCGTGCTGGTGGTCGTCAGCCACGACCGTGAACTCCTCGACCTCGTCGACCAGATCGCCGAGCTGCGCTCCGGCGAGGTCACCTGGTACGGCGGCAACTTCTCCGCCTACGAGGAGGCCCTGACCGTGGAACAGGACGCGGCCGAGCGGATGCTGCGCGTGGCCGAGGCGGACGTGCGCAAGCAGAAGCGCGAACTCGCCGACGCCCAGGTCAAGCTGGCCCGGCGCAAGCGGTACGGCCAGAAGATGTGGGACAGCAAGCGCGAACCGAAGATCGTCATGGGCGCACGCAAACGTGCTGCCCAGGAGTCCGCGGGCAAGCACCGCATCATGCACGAGGAGAAGCTCGCCGAGGCAAGGGAGCGTCTTGACGAGGCGGTGGAGGCGGTGCGCGACGACGACGAGATCCGCGTCGACCTGCCGTACACCGCCGTCCCGCCCGGCCGGCAGGTGCTCACCCTGGAGAACCTGGAGATGGCCTACGGGGCGCGCGTCGAAGGGATCCTCGACCTGCGCGGCCCGGAGCGGATCGCCCTCGTCGGCCGCAACGGCGCCGGCAAGACGACGCTGCTGCGGACCGTCGCCGGGGAACTGGCGGCCGTGGCCGGCGAGGCACAGGCGCATGTCCCGCTGCGGTTCCTGCCGCAGCGCCTGGACGTGCTGGACGACGAGCGGACGGTCGCCGAGAACGTGGCCCGGTTCGCGCCCGGCGCCACCAACAACCGGATCCGGGCGCGCCTCGCCCGCTTCCTGTTCCGGGGCGCGCGTGCCGACCAGCCGGCCGGGACGCTCTCCGGCGGTGAGCGTTTCCGTGCGGCCCTGGCCGCGCTGATGCTCGCCGAGCCCGCGCCCCAGCTGCTCCTGCTGGACGAACCGACCAACAACCTCGACATGGCGAGCGTCCGGCAGCTGACCTCGGCCCTGGAGTCGTACGAGGGCGCGCTGCTCGTGGCCAGCCACGACCTGCCGTTCCTGGAGTCGATCGGGATCACACGGTGGCTGCTGATGGAGGGGGGAGAACTGAAGGAAACCACGCCGGAAGAGGTCGGGTATCCCGCCTGACTTCGACGGTGTGCCCGGTTGCATCGCCCGGTGCACCGTCCGGGCTGCGGCGAGGTGATCTTCATGGGGACCTCCGCGGCAGCTGTTCGCCGACCACGGCCCGCTCACGGCGGAGCATCTCAGGAGGGCCACAGCCTGGCACCCGGGGTTTTGTGCGGGCCTGGCCGCCCTGCATGATGGCGGTTCCGGCGCCGTGTCACGGCGCCGGAACCGCACCGCCGATAGGAAAGGCCCCCCGTGCCCAGCAAGAAGGCGCTCGTCCGCCGTCCCAGCCCCCGCCTCGCCGAAGGCCTGGTGACGCACATCGAGCGGGAGAAGGTCGACGTGGAGCTGGCCGTCGCGCAGTGGGAGGCGTACGTCGAGGCGCTCGGCACGCACGGCTGGGAGACGGTCGAGGTCGACCCGGAGGACGACTGTCCGGACTCGGTGTTCGTCGAGGACACCGTCGTCATGTACAAGAACGTGGCGTTGATCACCCGGCCCGGCGCGGAGTCCCGGCGGGCGGAGACCGCCGGTGTCGAGGAGGCGGTGGCCCGGCTCGGCTGTTCGGTGAACTGGATATGGGAGCCGGGCACCCTGGACGGCGGTGACGTCCTGAAGGTCGGTGACACCGTCTACGTGGGCCGGGGCGGGCGCACCAACGCGGCCGGCGTGCAGCAGCTGCGGGCCGCCTTCGAGCCGCTCGGCGCGCGCGTGGTGGCCGTCCCCGTGAGCAAGGTGCTGCACCTGAAGTCTGCGGTCACCGCCCTGCCGGACGGGACGGTCATCGGGCACATCCCGAAGGTGGACCGGCCCTCGCTGTTCCCGGGCTTCCTGTCGGTGCCCGAGGAGTCCGGTGCGCACGTGGTGCTGCTCGGCGGCCACAAGCTGCTCATGGCGGCGAGTGCCCCGAAGACGGCGGAACTGCTGACCGATCTCGGCCACGAGGTGGTCACGGTGGACATCGGCGAGTTCGAAAAGCTCGAGGGCTGTGTGACCTGTCTCTCGGTGCGGATGCGCGAGCTGTACGCCTGACGGGATGATCCCGTCGCTCCGTCGGCCCCGGGACCTGCAGGTCCCGGGGCCCTTCGGCATGCCCTCGGAAAGCCGGTGCGGGGGTGCTGATCAGCGATCTTTACAGCGAACTTAACCTACGGCTTCGTAACCTACGGCTTCGTAGCCTACGATCTCGTAGGTTTCCGGCACCGCTCGCCGGGACCATTCGCGTCTCTCCCCCTTTGTTCGGCGTTCCCCCTGGAGTTCCCGTGACGATCACCTCCCCTCATCTCGGCAGCCCGTCCGTGTGGACCGACGCGCGGCTGCTGTACGCGCTGGAGGAAGTGGTCGAGACGGAACTGAACCGGCATCTGAAGGTCGCCAAGGACTGGATGCCGCACGAGTACGTGCCCTGGAGCGACGGCCGCAACTTCCCCGGTCTGTTCGAGGACGGCGAGGCCTGGGACAAGGAACACTCCAAGGTGACGGAGATCGGCCGGATCGCCCTCGTCGTGAACCTCCTGACGGAGGACAACCTCCCCAGCTACCACCACGAGATCGCCTCGCTCTTCGGCCGCGACGGCGCCTGGGGCACCTGGGTGCACCGCTGGACGGCCGAGGAGGGCCGGCACGGCATCGTGATGCGCGACTATCTGCTCACCTCGCGCGCGGTGGACCCGGACAAGCTGGAGCAGTTCCGGATGTCCCACATGAGCGAGGGCTTCGAGTCCGACAACCGGCACTCGATGCTGCACTCGGTCGCCTACGTCGCCTTCCAGGAGCTGGCGACCCGGATCTCGCACCGCAACACCGGCCACCAGTCGGGCGACCCGGTCTGCGACCGCATGCTGTCCCGCATCGCGACCGACGAGAACCTGCACATGGTCTTCTACCGCAACCTCCTGAAGGCCGCATTCGAGCTCGCGCCCGACCTGACCATGCAGGCGGTCCGGGACGTCGTGGTCGACTTCCGCATGCCCGGGCACGGCATCCCCGGCTTCGAGCGCGCCGCGGCCCAGATGGCGATCGGCGAGGTCTACAACCTCCGCATCCACCACGACGACGTTCTCCAGCCCGTGCTGCGCTTCCTGAGGATCCTGGAGATCGACGGACTCGGCCCGGAGGGCCGCCAGGCGCAGGAGGAACTCGGTCTGTTCATGGGCGGCCTGAACGCGGAGGCCCTGAAGTTCGACGAGAAGCTGGCCGCCCGCAAGGCGCGGATGGCGTCCCGGGCCGGAGCCTGAGCGCAACCCCCGATGAGCGGCGAGCCCGCATGAAGGGCGAGCCCGGACGCCGATCCGGCGGGCCGGGCTCCCCGCTCCCACGGGCATGACCGTCCCGTTGCGCCGCCCGCGGCGACGCCGCACGCGCGCGTGCAAAATCGGCGATGCGGGCTGTCGGTGGCCTGCGGCATCATGCCCGCATGCGTGATCACACCAGGGCCGAGCAGGCGGCGGGCTTTCTGCTGCGCCTGATCGACGACGGGACCGCCGGGCGGGTCCGGGAACGGACAGGGCTGCCCGGGCCCGAGCATTCCCAGGCCGTGCGGCGGCGGCTGGAGCGCGCATGGGCGTGGGGCAACGTGCTGCCCGCCTCCGTGGTGCTGTGGATCCTGCAGGAGGACGACCCGGACCTCAACGCGATGGTGTGGCACTTCATCACCACCGACGCAGGCCTGCGGCGCGCCGTCGCCCGCGGTGTGCCGTTCGGCGCCGGGCGCACCGAGCCCGTCCCGGTCCGCCCCACCCTGCGCGGCGAGGAGCCCGCGGTGCCGGGGAGTTACGTCCGCCTCGGGCTGGTCGGCGCCCTGCGTGCCGCCCGGTCCATGAGCGCGGCACGCGCGGCGGCATCGATGGTCCTCACACCCGCCGACTGGGCGGCCGTGGCCGCCGCCGACGGCGAACGCCCGCTGCCCGGCTACGCCCGCTGGGCCCTCGCCGTACGTCCCGACTGTCCGCCGGCACTGCGCGCGCAGTTCGGTTCGCACCCCAAGTTCACGCACCGCGTGCGCGAGGCCGGTGTGCTCGACGGTCCGGCCGACTACGCGAGGGCGCATCGCTCCGCCGCACAGGTGCTCCAGGTGCTGTCCTTGGGCCGGTTGCTGTTCCCCGCACGGGTCCGGGAGGCCGAGGACGCCCTGCGCCCGCTCGTACATGAGCACTTGGGGGACCGCATGGAGGCCTGGGCGGTCCTGACCCAGCTCGTGGACACCTTCCACGGCACCGCACCGGAGCTGATCACGACCGCCGGTGCCATCGCCTGAGCCGACCGACGCGCCGTCGCCTGAACCGGCCGAGGGGGGGCGGGGCGGCCGGATTCGAACCAGCGTGTCCCGGTTTTGGAGACCGGTGCGCCTGCCTCTGCGCTACGGCCCCGCCCTTGCCGCCGAGCGTAATGCCTTGGCCCGTTGTCAGTGCGGACTGGTACCAAGTAGGCACGGGGGAAATCGCGTACGGGGGACGGCACATGGCGTACGGAGAGCGGGAGCGGCCGCGTGTCCCGGTGGTGGACCTCGCCGACCGCAGGGCGATCGGGCGGTACCGCCCGGCGGACCAGGCGGTGGTCGAGGAAGCACGGCGGCTGAAGGAGGCCGCGCTGCTGGACTTCGGTCTCACCCAGTCCGCAGTGGCCTCCTGGCTGTACAGCAAGTGCCGGCACCAGATCCCGACGACCGCCGTGGACACGGCCGCGGTGGTCGCCTCCGGCGACGGCTCCTGCCTGCTGCTGTACAACCCCGACTTCTTCGTCCGGCTGGGTCTGGACGGCGTGAAGTTCGTGCTGTTCCACGAGGCACGGCACCTGGTGCACCGCCACCTGTTCGCCGACGACGACCTGCGCGCCGACCCGGTGTTCACGCTGGCCGCCGAGGTGGCGATCAACCACGTGGCGCTGGTCCGCCTCGACCGGGAGGGACTCCCGCACCTGGACGGCCGGCCCACCGGCATCGACCCGCGTGCGGTGTACGACGGTTATGTGGCGGACCTGACGGCGCACGCCCTGGAACCGGTGCCGTACGAGCGGTTCGTCGAGACGGACCTGCGGGTCTACAGCGAGCTGAAGCGGATGTGCCGTCCCCCGGTTCCGGAACCGCTGTGCGCGCATCTGGTGGACGGTCTCGTCCCCGCCGACCAGGAGACCGTGGATGCGATCACCTCCTCCGCGCTGCTCAACTCCCTGCTGGCGGCACGCCGTGGCCACACGGGGGCGGAGCGCGAGCTGCTGGACCTGATGGGCCGTACCGGGGACGGGTCGCCGCGAGCCGCCCGGATCTGGGGAAAGCTGGGCGCCGGCATGCTGCGCGGTGAGACCACGCGCACGCGGACCGTCGACTGGTGGCAGCGGTGGCTCGTGGACGTGCTGGGATCGAAACTCCGCGAGGGCGAGCGGCTCGTGTACCCCAAGAAGCGGGGCGCACTGCTGGCGGCCCTCGGCCAGGACCCGATGCTCGCCCGGCGCGGCCCGGTGCGGGAAAAGGTACTGGTGATCGCCTACGACACCTCGGGCTCGATGCCTCAGCACGTGATCCACTGGCTCACAGAACTCGTCGGTCGCATCGACGGGGTGGAGGCGCACTGGCTGTCCTTCGACGCGGTGGTGATGCCCTTCCGGCCGGGCGGGCGAAGCGAGACGGGGGTACCCGCGGACGGAGTCTGGGGGAGTGTGTACGGCGGTGGCGGTACGAGCTTCCAGGCGGTCGCGGACTACGTGGAGGGCCGCACGGAGGTGAACGGCCGCCGGCTGGACGCCGTCCCGGACGCCGTCGTGGTCCTCACCGACGGGTACGCCCCGCCGATCACGCCCGCGGAGCCGGAGAAATGGATCTGGCTGATCACCGAGGGCGGCGACGAATGGCCCGAGCGGCACCGACCCGCGATGGACTGCCATCGCGTCACCACAGGATCGCGGTAGACGGAAGATGACCACACACACCGAGACGGCCACGACCTCCCGGCTGGAGTCGTTCATCGACGCGATGATCGACATGGGGCAGACCGGTCAGGTCTTCGGCGAGCACGGCATCGGCAAGACGGCGACGTTCTTCTCGCACCTGGCCCGCGCCCACCCGCACACGTCCCTGGTGTACGTGCCGGCGGCGAACCTGACGCCGGACGACCTGCTCGTCAACGCGCCCGTGCGCGACCCGCACTCCGGTGAACTGGTGCTGCGCCAGCTGGTGATGAGCCAGCTCACGCCGGGCCGGCCGTTCGTGCTGCTCATCGACGACTCGCTGCAGGCCGGCGACACGATCCAGTCGCAACTGATGCAGATCGCCTGCAACTGGACCCTGGGCGAGCACGATCTGCGCTCCCTCGGCTGCGTGGGCGTGTTCCTCACGGACAACGAGTCGCTGTCCGAGACATCGGCCCGGCGCGGCGACCTGGCGCTGCTCGACCGCATGGTGACCCTGCGGATCACGGCGAACGACACCTCCTGGCGACGGCACCTGGCGGCCACGTACCGCCCGTGGGACCTGCGTGCGGTGTTCACCCTGTGGGCGTCGCTCTCCCCCGCCCTGCGCGAACTGCTGTCCCCGCGCACCCTGGACCACATCCTGGCGAACGCCCGGGAGGGCTTCCCGCTGCGCTGGGGCCTGCCCCTGCTCGACGGCGAGCGGCTGCGGCTGGCCGAGCCGGGCCCGGACGGCAGGCCCGGCCAGAACCGCACGGCCGAGATCCTCGACCGGATCGCCGAGGCGGTGGGTGTCTCCAACCCGGGGACGATCCCGGATCCGGTCCGGCAGGTCGTCCGTGCGGCGCTGCGCAACCGCTGGACTGTCCTGCTCCAGGGCCCGCCGGGGTGCGGCAAGACGGAGGCCGTCCGGGAGACCCTGCGCGAGGGCCTGGGCCGCGAGCCGCTGTACTTCTCGCTGCCCGTGACCAACGTCGAGGACCTGTGCGCGCCGGTCCCGTCGCCGCACGGCACGCTCGACAACCTGCTGGCGGTGAAGTTCACCGGCCCGGAGCCGAAGGCAATCGTCTGGGACGAGTACAACCGGCCCAAGGACAGGGCCGCGTTCGCCAAGCTGATGGAGATCACCCAGGAGTGGTCGCTGGCGGGGCGGCGGATCGAGAACCTGCGCGCCCAGATCGCCGTACAGAACCCGCCGTACCACCTGGGCCGCAAGCTGCTCGTGTCCCGGAACAACATCGCCCAGGCGACCCGCTTCACCGCCTCGCTCACCGTGGAGCCCGAGGACGTCCCGGCCAACGAGTGGCTGCTGTCGCGCTACGGCTCCGACGCCGAGACGGTGCTGGAATGGTGGAAGCACGACATCGACGACGAGGGCCGCGCCTGGATCACCAAGCGCACCCTGGAACGGCTCATCAAGCTGCACCGGCATGGACTGCCCCTGGAGATGGGCACGGTCTACCTCGGCGACGGCGAGTACGCGCCCGTGCCGCTCACCGCCCTGATCGACCGCCTCGACGGCCGTCCGGTCACTGGCCTGCGCGAGCTCGCCCGCGACGCCGACGCCTGGGAGGCACGCCTGCGCCAGGCCGCCGAGCACTCGGCCGAGGGCGGTGACGACAGCGACACCGTCCACCAGATCCTCGCCAACGCGGAGCTTTCCCAGCTGAAGAAGCACCGGGGGACGGTCACCCGTCTGGTGCGCCTGCTGCCGGCCAAGCTGCGGGCGACCTACCTGGTGGGCGCGTCGGACAAACAGCAGCGGTTCTGGACGGAGGTGTTCACGGCGATGCGACAGGACTGAGGGCAGGCGTGGCCGGTGCTGACGGAAGACGGGGGCGGGACCGAGGGAAGGCGTGGCCGCCGGATGCTGAGGAGAGACGCCGCCGGGGCGGAGGGAAGGCTTGGGCTGGACTGGGGGGAGACGCGGCCAGTGCTGAGGAAAGGCCCGGCCGGTGCTGTGGCGGGCGGGCGGGCCCGCCGCGGACGGGCCGCGTGCGGTCCCGTGTCGGCCGGGTCGAACGGTCCCGTGTCGGCCGGATCGCACGGTCTCCCGTCGGCCGGATCGCACGGTCTCCTATCGGCCAGGTCGCACGGTCTCCCGTCGGCCGGATCGCACGGTCTCCCGTCGGCCGGGTCGCACGGTCTCCCGTCGGCCTGGTCGCACGGTC
>NZ_JBFAET010000112.1:0-31170 GCF_040642095.1 Streptomyces sp. NPDC020362 | reverse complement strand
GGCGGGGCGTGGTGGTTGCTGGGGAGGCTCAGTAGGCGGAGTTGACGTTGTCGATGGAGCCGTAGCGGTGGGCGGCGTAGTTGGCTGCGGCGGTGATGTTGGCGACGGGGTCGGTGACGTTCTTGGGGGTGCCGTTGACGTGGTAGGCGTTGAAGGTGGGGTCGATGACCTGGAGGAGGCCCTTGGAGGGGGTGCCCTTCTGGGCGTTGACGTCCCAGTTGTTCTGGGCGTTGGGGTTGCCGCCGGACTCGCGCATGATGTTGCGGTGGAGGCCTTCGTAGCTGCCGGGGATGTTGTTGGCCTTCATGATGGTGAGGGCCTTCTTGATCCAGCCGTCGAGGTTGTTGGCGCTGCCGGTGGTGTGGGTGGCGGCGGTGGCGGTGGTGGTGTGGGTGTTTTCGGCGGCGTGGGCGCTGGTGGGCAGGAGGGTGAGGGCGGCGGCTGCGGCGGCGGTGGTGGTGATGCCGGTGAGGGTGAGGTTGCGCAGGCGGGCGGTGCGGGTGGTGGCCATGGGGTGGGTCTCCTGTGGGTGTCGGGGGGTGCCTGGGCGGTCCGGTGTGGGCTGTCCTGGCGTGGGGCGGGGCCCCTGTGCTGCGGGGCGGAGCGGTTGGTGTGTGTCCGGTCCGTCTCGTGGCTCCCGGCAACGACAGCCATGGTTAGCGGGGGGTGGGGTGGGGCGCAATGATGTGACGTACTACCCGTCTTCGGAGTAATGCCTGCTTTGTCCCGTTTAGAACGGTTTCTGTGCTGTTCGGGGCGGGGTGGTTCTACGGTCGCGGGTAGGACGTGATCTGGGTCCTATGGGTGGCGTCACGCCGCCGGACCCCTTTTCGGGTCTGGTTTGGGTCCTCGGAAGCTGCGGATGCCATCGGGAACTGGTCCACCTCATGGCTGGCCGGACGACACTGGAGCGTCGCCTCAAGGTCCGCAGCGGCGAGGAACGCGCCGACTCCGTTGCCGTGGACGAGAAGCCCGAGGTGTCCGCGGGATGCTGATCGCCACCATCTCCCTCGCCGTACGGCACTTGGTGGGCTGACGATGAGTGACGGCGACAGCACAGCAGACGACGCGGGGTGCGGACGAGCCAGGCGCACGGTCGCGCGGCCATCCGGACAAGCGCCGGTCGGCCGCGCCGGCACATGTCCTGCCGAGACCCGGAGCCGACGCGCTGGCGGAAATTCCCTGGTGTGGTGGCCGGAGCAGGGCGCAGACTCGTCTCATGGCCGACATGGGGGCGTTCCGGGAGGCGGTCACCGCGTGGGCGGCCGGTGGTCCCGGCGACCCGGCGCACGAGCTGGCTGCGCGGCTGCGCGTGCGGGCGGCCGTCCTGCTTGAAGGGCCGAGTGACGTCGCAGCGGTCGGTGCGCTGGCCGCGCGCCGCGGCCGGAACCTGGCGGCCGAAGGGGTCTGCGTCCTGTCGATGGGCGGTGCGATGAACGTGGGGCGCTTCGCGCGTCTCCTCGGGCCACCGGGCCTGGGCCTTCGTCTCGCGGGCCTGTGCGACGAAGGGGAGCGTCCCTTCTACGCCCGCGGCTTGGAGCGGGCCGGTGCGGCTCAGCAGGGGATTTTCGTCTGCGCGGCGGATCTGGAGGACGAACTCATCCGCGCGCTGGGCGTGACGCGGGTGGCGGAGCTGGTTGGGGCGGAGGGCGACCTGCGCGCCCTGCAGACGTTCCTGCGCCAGCCCGCACAACAGGGCCGCAGCTCGCAGCAGCAGCTGCGGCGCTTCCTCGGCACGAAGAAGGGGCGCAAGATCCGTTACGGCCGCGTCCTCGTCGAGGCTCTCGACCCTGACCGCGTACCCGCCCCACTGGACGACCTGCTCGCCAGCCTCTGACCGCAGGACTGTGTCAGCCTCCTGGGGGGGGGACTCGGGCGGGCGCGGCGATCTTGGTGAACACGCATGGCGGTTGGGCGGCAGGTGAGCGCCCCTTCAACCTCAACCGCCCGTGGGCATCGTCGGCCGTAGCGGCCCTGGGAGCCCAGAAAGGGAACCTGTCCCGGCTGTTTCCTCTGATCCGTTCTCCGCTCCTTTACATAGGGAGGCGTACCCGCAAGGGTCGTGTACGTGAGTCCAGTACGTGGGATGACCGTCCACCCCTACGTCGCGGCCGACCGGGCGGCAGCCCTGGACCTGATCAACGCCGACCGGATGCCCGGCCAGCCTGTCGCCACTCCCGGCATGCTCGCCGACGCCCTGACGGGCCGCTCCTGTGTCGACGCCGGGTGGTGGGCCGAACTCGATCACCCCGAAACGCTCGTGGTCACTGACATCACCGGTGCGACCGTCGGCGTCATCTCCTGCGCGCTGCGCCCCAGGGACGGCCACGGGGTAATCCTGTGGCTGAACTGCCAGGAGGACGAGGTTGTGGCCCGCGCGCTGCTCGATGACGCCGCCGACGTGCTGGGCCCGCACCGTACGCTGGATGCATTCCAGCGGACTTGGCCGTGCCCTGCTCGGCACCGCGCTGAACGCCCTCCACCTCATGGGCGCGACCGAAGTGATCCCCTACGTGGACGACGACGCTCCTCCCGGTGACGACCGGGACCGGACAGCCGCCGAGGCTCTCTACGAATCCGCCGGCTTCCAGGAAATCGACCGCCTGCATTCCTTCACCCGCCGGCTCAACAGGCAGGATTGAGCGTTTGGTAAGGCCGTGGACCACCGGCGAAGGCATCGCGGGCCTGCCCGAAGCTGCCATCCGGGTGACAATGCCGACATGACCGATGATCAGTCCTCCATACCAGACCGCCCGTTGCTGCGCCGCCCCCAGGACGGTGAACTCATAGACGTCGCCGGTGTCGCGCACTTCTTCCGGCTCACCGCCGAGCACACAGGCGGCCGCTTCGCCTTCGAGGAGTTCCGCCTCGCCCCGGGCACCATCGGTGCCCGACCGCATGTGCACGAGGGACACGATGAGTACTTCTACGTCCTGGAAGGTGAGTTGACCCTCCATACCGGGGAGGAAGAGGTGACGGTCGGCCCCGGGCATCTGCTCGCCGCGACCCGGGGCACCCCGCACGGCTTCCGCAATGCGGGCCCGGTCCCGGCGCGCGCCCTGTGCCTCTACACGCCCGCCGGTTACGAGAACTACTTCCGCGACGTCCACGCCGCCGTGAGCGGCGGTGCCGAAGCCACCGATGAGCTGCTGACGGAATTCCGCAGCCGTTACCGGACCGCCTCTTACCAGGGTCCCCAGGAGCAGCCGTGAGGCTGCCCCGTAAACGGCCGCCGGGTCGTGGAGCGGGTGCTCAGTGAGGTGTTCTCAATGGTGATCAGTTCCAGATGCCGTTGAGGACAAGGGCCGCGCGGGCGATGTCGCCGATCCTCTTCGGACTGAGAGTGACCCGCTGCAGGGTACGCCAGCGCTGTTTGAGTTCGGCGGCGGCGGCGCGTTCGCCGAGGGCGCGGATGCGACAGGAATTGCACGTTGCCGCCGAACACCTTCTGGTTCTGGCAGAACCACAGGTCGTTGCCGTTCGCGCGGTCGCCGGCGGCTCGGTCGGACTCGATCAGCGTCCCATCCAGGATCACCTGCGTCATGCCCCGCTTCTGGCAGCGCGTCAGGACGTCGCACAGATCGGGAGCCTGGTGGGCGAGGACGTCGATGCCCTCGTGCAGGTAGCGGTAGCCAGTGGCCTGGGAGATCCCGGCATCGCGGGCCAGGCGGTGCACGCACCCACCGCTCACGGAACCAGCGGGGCACGAGCACCGCCCGCCGGAACGGGCCCGGCGCCCTGCTACGGCGTGGGGTTCCCGGATGACGCCGGTGAGCGGCGAGCAGACGGGCGAGGTACTCCACGACGTGGTTCGGGACATCGAGCGTGGCAACCAAGGTGACCAGCGTAGAGCCCCTGGCAGTTGTGGACTTGATCTTCTACTGAAACCCGTCCCACCAGCAGCCTCACGCCTGTCTCCGACCGGGCTGGGTCCGTCAAGGGGAGGCGATGCCGCAGGCTGCGGGCACAAGGTGCAGCCGCGCCTGGGAGACCCGTGTCAGCGGCGGGACGAGAAGGGTCGCTACCCCGGCTTCAACAGCCGCGCCGTCATAGCCCGAGCGGTCGCCGACCATCAGTGCCTGGCAGGGCTCCACCCCGAGCGCGTCCAGGGCAATGCGGAAAATGCCGGGGTCGGGCTTGCAGATGCCGTGCTGGAAGGAGAGCACGAAAGGGTCGACGTATCCGGCGAGGCCGTTCTTGACGAAACCTGGGCGAAGGTCGAAGTGGATGCCGCTGATGACAGCCACGTACAACCCCGCTGCCTGCAAGGTCTTGAGAGTGGGCCCTGCGTCGGTGGCAAAACCAGCGTCGTTGGGGTCGGACAGCGCCGTGTGCATCTCCTGGGCCAACGCAGAGTCGATACCAGCGGCGTTCAGCCAGCGGTCGTAGGCCTGGCGGCGGCTGACGCGTCGGCCCGGGTACCAGCCCTGCTCGACGTCCGGCCGCTTGCCCGCCGTACTCAACGCCGCGCTGATCCGCTGCACCTGCGAATCCGACGTGTCACGTCCGAGCTGCCGCAATGAGCGCTCGATCCACAGGGCACCTCTCGAGCCTCCCTCGGAGGGACCCCACTTGGGGACGATGAGCGTCCCCACCCAGTCGAACAAGACGGCTTTGAAGAACGGCAAGTCTCCCCTGAGCTGTCCAAGGTCGCGAGCAGGCTGACACACGCCCATTCGGCGAGTCAACCCGCAGAACCCCGCGGCACATCGCCGACGAGCCCAGCCCTCAACGACCACTACGAGATGATCTTCGTTGGGAAATCCTCAGTGGGATACTCGCGAGACTTTGACCCGGCAATCGTGGCAGCCTGCGGACAGGTCAGAACTGCGCGTTCATGCAGGCCGTCACTACGCCGTCCAGTTCCACTACGCCCTGCCGGACGATGCCTGGTGTGTGGAGCTGAGCGAGGCCGTCCCGGCGCCGGCCGCCTGGGCCGGGATTCCCGATCGCGTTCGAGCAGGGAGAAACCGAAGCAACGGAATGAGCACGCGGTGACCGGTGTGATCACGGTGTCGGTGCCTTCCTGGCCAGCCCCGTTCTCCGGGACCTCACCGGCGCTGGGCGACGAGGAAACGAACGGTCCCTCTGGGGGAATCGGAACGACACGGACGACCGCAGTGCGGTCTTCGGCCCGTTCCGCGGGCTCGGCCTCGTCGCCCGGCTCGGCGTTCCTGGTCGCGGGCAGCTGCGGAGGAGCGCGACTCCCCCGAGTCTCATGTGCCTTGGACCGGAGCGCGCCGATGAGGTCAGAAGCTGAAGACGCTGTTCTGCTCGACCGCGTGGTTCATTTCGCAGGCGTTCGCAAAGGTGTGTTTCCAGGAGGTACGCGTTCCCTGCCAGACACCGTCGACCGTGATGGTGACCGGAGACCAGAGCCGCATACAGGCCTGGCCGGGCGCCGTGGACAGCAGGGAGTCGAGCCGGCCGTCGACGCCGCGTAGATCCCCGCAGGCTGCGGCGGGGGAGGGATGGGTGCCGGAGGCGCCGGGTGCGCAGCTCAGTGTGACGGCACGAGCTGCAGTGTCGGTCGATCCTCCGGGGTAGGACACGGTCAGCACCAGTGCCGAGGGCGCGTACAGGCTGGTCGGCGCCGCGGTGGCTGTGACGGACGTCGTGGCGAGTACCGCACCGATCACGCTGACGGCGGCTGCGGCGGTGCCGGCGATGCGCAGGTTCATGCCCATGGAAGCTCCTTCATGAGGGTCGGGCCTTGTGGCCGGGAGAAGCTTCGCCGGAGCAATGGGGCAACGCCAGTTGACCAAGTGTGTTTCAGACGTGCTCGACGTGTGTGCAGGATGTGAATCCCATGCGTGCAGGTCGCAAGCTCATCACACTTGATGAAGATCTTCATTCACTTTGCATGTGTGTGAATCTGACTAGTCTTGGGGAGAGGAAAGGCCAGGTCGGCGCCTGCGCCGTGCTCGACAGAATGGCCGGAAGTCGGGGCGTGCCGCCGTTTTGGCCCAACGCCCCGGATACGACGAGCACAGGCCTTGCGGAAGTTGACCGGGTGCGTCGTTGCCGCGGGTGTCGTGGAGGTGCCGACACCGTCGCTGCTCGGAGTGGCGGGCGCTCTGCGATGCCTGGCTGACATCTGCGCCTGGTTTGTCCCCCGCCACCTGTCGCGGCGGGGTCCTGGTCACGATCCGTCCTGCAGTGTGATGGAGTCACCCAGTCGGACCGGGCCGGGTTCCAGCACGTCCAGGTACACCCCGAAGCACGCCAGTCGGCCGACGTCGAAGACCGGGACCCGGTGTTCGCGGGTGATCGCACGCATGATGCCGGGGTCGGCCTTAAGTTCGCCATGGCCGAGAGTGGGGACCACGCACCGGGGCGTGGGCACCAGTACGCGAAAGACTGCCTCGCCCACGCGCAGCCGGCGTCCCTGCCAGCTGTCCTCCACGAAGGCTGGTTTATCGCCGGTGTCGATGACCAGGTTCGGCCGGAAGCGACGCGGATCGGCATCGCCGACGGGATGGACGGTCTTGAGTCTTGCCAGTGAGGACGTGGTGACGAGATGGACCCGGCCGTAGTCGAAGAACGTTCCCGGCGCGACCTTGCCGACGGTGACCATCTCTCCCGTCTCGTCCACCGATGCTGTTGCCCGCACGACGTCCGGCACGCCGCCCTCGTAGTCGGGCACTGCACGCTCCAGCGTGCTGTGAGCCGGCGCGCTCGCCGAGACGGACACCTGACGGCCCAGCAAGGTGGACAACCGGGCGTCCAGATCGGGATCCCCGGCCGGGAGGGTCACTTTGTCGGGCAGTTCCACCTCGACGATGCCGTCGGTCAGCAGGCTTCGGCAGCTGAGCAGTTGCTCCCACTTGCGCGGATGCTTGGCACTGCCGATTGCGCCGCTCTGGTCGAGAACGGCATGCGTGCGGTCCCCGGACAGCCCCGTGTGAGTCACCGTCACGGACGCGAGAGCCTCGCCGAGCATGGACTTCACTGGATACCGGCATATGGCCGTCACAGTCCCCATAGCGATCAATCATGGCGGCAGGCCGGGAACGGGGCACCCAAGTCGGCCCGCACGCTTCGGCGGGAGGCCGGCCCGGGGATCCGCAGCGATGCCTCCCGCGGGGACGCTCGGCCCCGAGAACGCAAGCTGCGAATTCCTGTACCCGCGTCACACGTGTGGCGTGTCCGGGGCTGCAGCTTCCAGGTCGGTGATACTGCCGGACATGATCGTCCGCACGTGCTCGGTGATGTGTTCCGCGGGCCAGTCCCACCAGGCCACCGCCAGCAGCCGGGCAACGTCCTGGGCGTCGTAGCGGGTGCGGATGGGGCGGGCCGGGTTGCCGCCGACGATGGCGTAGTCGGGCACGTCGCAGGTGACCACGGCGCCGGAGGCGATGATCGCGCCGTGTCCGATCCGTACGCCGGGCATGATCGTTGTGCCGTGGCCGAACCAGACGTCGTTGCCGACGACGGTGTCCCCTCGGTTGGGCAGGCCGGTGAGCAGGTCGAAGTGTTCTGACCAGGAACCGCCCATGGTCGGGAAGGGGAAGGTCGAGGGGCCGTCCATGCGGTGGTTGGCGCCGTTCATGATGAATCGCACGCCCGTGCCCAGCGCGCAGAACTTGCCGATGATCAGCTTCTCCGGTCCGTAGTGGTAGAGCACGTTGCGCGTCTCGAACGCCGTCGCATCGTCCGGGTCGTCGTAGTAGGAGTATTCCCCGACCTCGATCAGCGGGGATTTCACCAGCGGCTGGAGCAGCACCACCCGCGGTTGCTCAGGCATCGGATGGAGGACCGTCGGGTCGGCAGGCACAGGCATGGGGGAGGGCTTCCTCATCGGTGGGGGCCGTAACCGATCCATGATCGCGATACTGAGCCGTCCTGGACACCGATTTCCCCCGGCACGGTGGGTCTGCCGATGCGACGAGAGTCTGCGGCCGCAGCGGGATGTACTCACCGAGCAGACCACGGACACGATTCCCCGCTTGGTGCCGGGGCTGCGTCTCTCAGCTTGGCCGGGGATGAAGGTCCTCTTCGTTCACGCACGACCCCCGTCCTCCGCCGCCCATGCGCTGTACCACTCCTTACTCCACATGTGGGACGACGGAGGCACCGTGACCTGGGACGCGGTCATCGGCGGCGAGCCAGCTGTCTCCGGATGTACGCCCCCGTCAGCAGTGCCGGTTCGTAGTAGGAACCGGCGGAAAGCCGGGCTGCGTTGGCGCGGGCGTTCAGCATGTCCTTGGTCATCCGCATGGCCGTGCGATCGCGGCGGAGAGCCGGCTTGACCCAATGTGAAATGGAATCATCCAGTTCGGCCAGGGGGACGACCTTCTGCAGAATGGACATGTCCTTTGCCCTCTCGGCGTCGAACTGCTCGGCCGTCAGCAACAGCTCACGAACCGCGGCCTGCCCTGCCTCCGCCTGGAGGCGATCCAGGATTCCTCCCCAGGCCGGGGGGAGTCCCAGCGCGACCTCCGGCATGCGGAACCGGCAGTTGGTCGCCCCGACTCTCAGGTCGCAGAAGACCGCGAGGCCTATGCCGGCTCCGATGACATCGCCCTGTATCTGTGCGATGGTCATCACCTTCGACCTTTCGAGGGCCTCGCAGACACGGACGGCCTTGTCGCCGTATGCGTGCAGGGCACTGCCGGAAGGATCCTCGTCGATCAGCGCTTCGAACTCGGAGCGATCTCCCCCCTGGCAGAAATGCTCTCCTGCGCCGGACAGCACCATCACTCGAATCGTCCGGTCGTCTTCAAGGCGAGTGAGCACCTGCAGCAGTTCGCTGAGGACCTGCAAGGACAGCGCGTTGCCCTCGTCCGGCCGGTCCAACTGGACTCTGAGGACGCGCCCTTCATCGGTTTCACTTACACGAAGGGTCTTGAAGTCGTTCATCATGGCGGCTGGTCTTTCCGTTGCTGGTGTCCGGTGGGCGGGTCAGACGAGGGCCAGTTGCAGCGACCGCATGCGTCGGAAGGCGACTCGTGGCGCCCACTGTGGGGGAGCGCTGATGCGAAGACGGAAGGGCCGCTCGAGAAGTGCGTTGAGGAGGACTGTCGCTTCCGTGCGGGCCAGGGCGCTGCCGAGGCAGTAGTGGATTCCTGCGCCAAAACTCAGGTGAGGGGGCGGCGCTGTCGCCGCCGCGGGGCACCCTCCGTGGCGGCCGCGACCGCGGCGCACGTCGAAGGCGTGAGGATCGGTGTACTCGGCCGGGTCGTGATGCGCGGCACCGACCATGAGTTGCACCATCCCGCCCGCAGGCACGAGCACTCCGCCAAGCTCGGTGTCCGCGGCCGCGACACGGCTGATCATGTGTATGGGTGCGTCGTAGCGCAGGGCCTCTTCGATCGCATCCTGTACCAGTTCGGGTTGCTGACGCAGCAAGTCCAGTTGGCGAGGGTGCTCGAGCAGCAAGCGTACGGCGTCGGACAGCACATGGGATGTGGTCTCCAAGGCCGCGAGGATCATGAAGAGTGCGAGGGAGTGAACAGTTTTGTCAGCGACGGCCGGGTCGGGTTCGAGTGTGTCCCAGGTCCGGATCCACGACGAGACCGGATCGTCGCCGGGCGCCTTTCGGCGCTCGTTGATCAATTCGGAGAAGTAGTCGCGCAGTTGAGCGGTCGCGGCGTCGGAGAGGGCGCGCTCGGTTGACGTGGGAAACAGTTCCTGCGTGTGCACTTGATCATGGGTCAGGGAACGCAGGAGTTCGTAGTCGCCCGAGGGGAGGTTCATCCAATCACCGATGGTGATTACGGGGAGTTCGTCACTGACTAGACTGACAAAATCGGCCGGACCTTGATGCAGTTGCTCGGTGAACCGATCCAGTAACCGCTCGACTGTCTTCTCGATCGATGGGCGAAGCGACGCCAGCGATCCGTGGTGAAATACATTGCCCAGCGATCTCCGCTTTCGTGAATGATGGGGTGGATTGAGCATGGGAAGCGAATCACTTATCTGCAGCGATGCGGGCGAACTCCAACGGTCTGTATCTTCTTGGCGAGTGCGCCAATCGCGGTCCGGGACCATCCAGGACTTGTCTCGGAGAACGCGATTGCACAGGCGGTAGGAAGTCACCAAAAACCCGCCCCAGGGTGCCGGAATAACTTCGCCCATCGCCCTGAGTTGCTCGTAGGCAGGCAGCGGATTCGCTTGGCCGTTGCTTCTGCGTAGTCGGGCGAAGAGTGAAACCAGTTGGCGCCGCCGGTCAACGACGGGCGCGGCCATGGCGGATTCCACGGCTACTCCTTCAGGAAGAACACACAATAATCGCCAGCCCTGCCTACCCCGATGCTGAAACGATCATGCGCATGGCATGTTCCTGCGACTGTTGCGCGGATCACGTTTTAGCCGGTTCGAGGGCTTGTCTTCTCACTTTGGGACGGTTGCTGCCGGTGGGTTCCTTGTGGAGAAGTCCTTCTTGGATTGAGACGTGTCCGTCTTTTCCCTATCTCACAGGCACAAAGCGAGCCGAGACCGTACGCAACGTTCAAACAAGGTCAATATCCGGCAGCACAGCACCCGGGCAGGCACGCTCTATGGGTCCCCCCGTGTCGGGTCGGCAGCTCCGGGGGAGTCGATCGGGTGGGGGAATGCATGCGCAGTATCGGGCAGTCTGTTGCTCTTCCCCGGTTCGGCGTAGATTCATGCACTCGGTGCCGGTCTCGCGCGGCTGGAGTGGCCGATTAGCTACGGCTCATCACTCTGGGGCGAGTTCTTTCGAGGCCTGCTCTTCGAGGAAAGCTTTATAGAGCCGGCGTCCCCGATCTGCTGAGAAGTCAATCTCTGGCAGTACTTCCGGGTTCGCAATAGCGAGCATCAGATTCTTGTACAATCGTGATACCCGTTCTTCGACGTGATGGAGGTGTCTGTCGACGGCGCTTGCGGTGAGCACCACGCCAGACCATGTGGCCGCGACTTGGTAGGCCTGCTCCGAAGGGCTGATGAAAGCCTTGACCTCGCCCCTCTGCTGAGCCTCGGTCAGCTGACCGGTATTGAAGATGATCCAGTCCGGCCAGGGGGTTCCAAAGGTGTCCGGTGCATCCTTGTGGAACGAAAGAAGCAAGGCGGCGAGGAGGGTGTCCTCCGTTACGACCCTGTACGCCAGGATCAGGCCGATGTCGACCACTTCTTGGAGCTTGATCTTCTGCGGCTTTAGGCCGTTCATGGTCAGCGTGTTTTCCATGACGGCTTGCGCCAGCGACATTTTTCCGTCCGGGTAATGCCTGTAGAATGCTCCCTTGCTTGTGTCTGCTGCGTCGATGATGTCGTTGACCGAAGCCCCGTCATAGCCTTTCGCCACGAACACCAGCCCTGCGGCATCAAAGATGCGCCGCTTTGTATCTATGGCGCGCTGTTGCTGCCTTCGTGGTTTCCTTGGCGCGGTCATTCGATCTCACCTTCGATGCCCACTCCGTAACTTGAGCATGGATGGGCTTGATCCGGGACGTACTTATGGACGTGTTCCGCAGATGCCTGTTCATGGATCATTGCGATCCCGGAGGCAAGGGTGCTGAAGAGGTCGCAAACGGTCGGGCGGACTTCGGAGGCCCTAATCGGCTCGCCAATAATACCTTTGTTTTTCGTGGCCGACGACGTGGCGCAGGAGGGCTTGATGTCCGCGGACATATATCCATCGCTGCGATGGTGGGAGTGGATTTGCCCTCAAAGTCCAATGAGCGGCTGCGGGTGTGGTCGGTTCAGGACAGTCTTGATTTCGCCAGTCGGCGAAGCCTCGGACGCCAGGGGCCGTCACGAGAGCAGGGCCTTCGCTCAGGAGCCTGCCCTGCCTGTGGGTGCATTCGGCTGTGACAAGGGTGCTCGGGTCCACTTGCGCGGAACTTCGCGAATGGCTGGCAACCGGCCCCCTGGTAGGTGTGTGATCCAAGTTCGCTTGACGTCTCGTGGGCATGGTTCCAGACTTGGCGCCGAAAGAACAGACCGAGTGGTCCCTTCTAGAGTCGCAGGATGCTGCATAAGTTGAACATTTCACTTCATGTTCCAGGAGTTTGACGGGAGTCCAGCACCTCGACGTCCGCTAAGAACGCTTGGCTTGACCGGTCGGGCGGAATGGACCAAGTGGTCGCGACTGGACCGGGTGGCCACTCGGAAGACAGTGAGAGCTGTGGGTAGCGGGACGTCGGCGCTGGACACGCGCCGCGCTTCCGGCTACCGAGCTGCCGAGCTGTGCCAGAAGAGACCGTCTGGTCCATATCAACACAGGGGGAAGCATGCATTCGACACCCGCCCGCACGAAGCGCCAGTCCACCGGGCACACATGGGGTGCCAGGTGGACTGGTCCTGCAACCGGGAACGGGTGCAGGACACTGATGAACAGGCAAGTGCCGAGGGTGGCACACCGCACAGTGAACGCTGCCAAGTTGCTCGCCGCCGACGGGGCGCCCGCGGTCGGGTCGGCTTCATCGGCCGCCGTGGGTGAATCGGACTGCGCCAGCATGACTTTCAACCCGCCCGGGTTCATCCAGCGGGCGAAACTGGTCGCCATCCGCTGACGCCCGCCCGGAACCACTGGCCGGCGGCACTGGCGGGCGCGTGCACGTCACGGTGGTCGCCCTCTGGCCCTGGCTGAACCGCAGCGGCTGACGGGGAAACGGACCTACGGTTCCTCGCCCCAGCATTGCCTCCAAGCCTGCGGTCCTCGGCCTCGTGGGATGCCGCCGTCCCGCCAGTCACCCCACGCCGTCTTCCTCGGTCGGTCAGGAGCCGTCACGGCAGCTGCCCGACACCACCAGCTGCACCCGCTGAAACGCCGTCCCGCATCATTCCCAGCCCTGGAGCCCGTTCCCATGGCCATCACCTCCACCACGCTCGTGGACGCTTCCCGGTCCCACGCCTCGGCCGGCATCGCAGCGGTCGTCGCCCCCTGCCGCAGCTGCAGCTACACGGAATCCTTCGCACGGCGCGGATGGCGGACCGTGGCCGTCGAACTGGACGCCCGCCCCCGGCCGCCGCAGCTCGGCGAAGCTGGTGCAACAGGTGTGTACGCGGACACCGTGGAGCATCGTGGGACGCTGCGGCGGACGGTCAAACTACTGCGGGGGCTGGGGGTGTCGGCCGTCGTCGCCGGGAGCCCGGCGGGCTGCGAGCTGGCGGAGCGGATCGCCTGGCAGCTGGGTCTTCCCGGAGGGGATCCCGAGACGTCGCGGCTGCGCTACGACCGTGGCGCCCAGGCGGTCGCATTGACGCGAGCCGGGATCCCGGCGCCCCGCAGCATCCGCACCACCAGTCTGGCCGAGGCCCTGGCCTGGGCCGAAGCCTGCCCCCTGCCCGGCTACACGCTGGCCCCGGCCGCGGCCGGCACACCGGTGGAGCCGCTGCGCTGTGCGAGTGACCTTCAGATCAGTGCGGCCTGGCTGCCCATGAAACGAGCGGCCGCCCGGCATTCCGGTGACGCGCACCTGGTCCTCGCCGAGCAGCTGTCCGCCCGCCAGTTCGTGCTCCACAGCGTGAGCCGCCCAGGCGAGGCCGGCCGAACGGAGCACGTGATCACCGACGTGTGGGCCGAAACGCGCACTTCTGAGGGGCGCCTGGACCGTACCGACCTGCTGAACCGTCATGAACTGCTGTCGCGGGGCCTGTCGATGTACGTGCTGCGTGTCCTCGATGCCCTCGGTGTCATGTGCGGTCCGGTCACTGCACGCGTCGCCCACGGCGAGGGCGGGGGACCACTCCTGGTCTCGGCGCTCGCGACGCCAGGGATGTCGTTGGCCGACGAGGCGTTGCGCAGAGCCACGGGGCGGGACTGTGTGACGGACACGCTCGACACGTGGATCCCTTTCCCGCCCACCCGGCTCGTCCCCGCCCCCACCGGACACCGGATCGCGCGGGTTCACCTGCACCCCGGCAGCACAGGCGGCGTCGCCGCGTGGCTCGGGAGGATCCTTCCCCGGCTGCCGACCGTGGTCGCCGCCAGCGAGCACCTCCAGCCGTACGCCACAGTCGCCGAGGGCTCCTCTCCGGGCCCCGAGGTCGTTCTCAGCAGCACCGATCCGGAAGCCATGGAGGCGGACTACCGCGTCATCCGGGCCCTCGAACGCGAAGGCCCTGACCGGGGAGGCTGCTCGTGACCGTGGTCGGCACATCCGAGGAGACGATCGTCTCCTGCGCGTCCGGGCACACATCCCGCGCATCCCCGATGCCTTGGTGGTCGGTCCCGTCGTCATCCGCCACATGCAGGCCCAGCCCTTTGCGGCCTCCGCCGGCGTCATCGCCGCCGGAGTACACCGCATCCGCTGCACAGCAGCCCGACCCCCGTCCACGACACACGTTCCAGGAGGAACCCCATGCCTCGAGCCACCCTGGCCGGCTCCTGATGACTGGCCACGAGATGCCCATGACGTCCATGGCAAAGGATCCGGGCAGCCTCCGGTGCACTCTCCAAGCCACAGAGCCCGCCCGGGAGCAGAAACGCGACACCCACTGGCCCCGTTCATCGCCGAGTGCGCCTGCCCTGGATCTCGCGGACGAGCCGCCGCAGGACAACCCGGCGCCCTGGGCAGCGTATGTGAGCCCCGTGGACCCACCACTGGGATGCAAGCTGTGCGGCGTGACACCCACTGCCCCTGTCACCATCCGCGCTCACCAGGGGCTCATCATGGTCATGCGGTGGCGCCGCGTGGACGGGCCGTTCTGCGGGTTCTGCGGCATCGCACTGGTCCGTGACATGACCACCACAACGCTCTGGCAGGGCTGGTGGGGAGTGGGTTCCTTGGTCTTCGGCGCCCCGGTCGCGCTGGTGTCCAACCTGCTCGCCTATCTCAAACTGCGTCGGCTCCAGCTGGCCGTGCCCGTACCCGGGACGATCCGGCCTCCACTCGGGAAGCTGGTCCTGCACCGCCCGTCGGCGTACGTGGCGCTCATCCCCTTGATCGGGGCAGTCGCTGTGATCACTCACCTCATCCTGTGAGCCCTCTGCCCCTGGCTGTGCCGACTTCAACTGCACAGAATCGGAACTCGACCAACCACTGACCCGGGAGATGCTGGACGTCGCCGACCTTTCCCGGCACCCCGTCTGCCGGAACGAGCGAGGGACAGCCCGCATCTACCTGTCCGCAGGGGCAGGGTGCCTCTCGACGGGGGATGTCTCCATGGTGCAGCGAAAAGCAACGGTCCTGATGCTCAGCCTGGCGATGCTGCTGGGGTTGACCGCCTGCGGATGGGGCCGATGGGGCCACGCGCGCGCCGCCACCTGCGGATCACCACAGCTGGGCTGGAAATGGACCCGCCTGGCCGACAGGCCTGCAGGCGCACCGGTGGCCACGCTCAGCGGCAGGAACAAGAGTGCCAAGCCCTGCGCCTTCGACGGCTACCCGCAGCTTCACGTCTGGGTCGGCAAGGCGCAGGACGTCCTGTCGGAGCCGAAGAAGAAGGCCAAGCCGGTCCGGCTCGTGCTGAACCCGGGCCACACGGTGGACTTCCCGCTCTTCTACCAACCGCACCACATCCCGCGCCGTTTCTGCTGGATCGCGGGCGACGACAACGCGGGCAGCGACGTGGTTCCGCCCCACCGGGCCCAGCACGACTACGGGTCCTTCGTGCACGTGACCGACGCCAAGGGACACCGGCTGCCGACCCAGGTGTGCAGTGACACCATCCAGTTGGGCCCGCCTCACCTGCGCTGACAAGCGTCTCGTCGATGGGCCGGGCAGTTGGGCGGATGTCCCTGTCGAGTTGGTGACCGGCGATGCGACCTGGGCCGGACCGGGCTGCCGACGGCCTGCCCGAAGCACTCCTCGACCTGGCCGTGCCGCACGAGGACGGCGGCCGGTCCGCTCCGAGGGTCAGACGGACTCGGCCTCCAGGGCAGGACACGGTACGAGCGGCGTCAACGCTGATCGACCTGCGCGCCAAGGCCGCAATGAAGGGCTACTCCAGCGAGTTCCGCACCGCCCCCAGGTCTTCCGCAGGGCAGAGCCGTACTCGAGCTCCGGCCAGTCGGCCGGTCAGGCACGGCAACGCAGCATCTCCAGCGGTGGCTTCGCGAGGAGGTCCGCCCAGAAGTCCTCGCCGAACTCACGGACGCCGGCTTCGGACACCTGCAAGGGCACCCATTCCACCTCGCTGAACCCGTTCGCCCGCAGGCACTCCTCGTAGACCACGCGGCGCGGGACCGCGCTGACAATGCTGATCGGCTGCGGGTCGAGGAGAGCCGTGACCCGCACCCGCGGACCCGTCTCGATTTCCTCGCCGGTCGGCTCGCAGAGGAACCCGTACTTGTCCAGGGACGGACAGTCGAACCGGTAGTCGGGCTTCTGGGCGAACACGAAGAACTCGCCGCCCGGCACCAGGCTCCGGTGGATGTTGCGGCACATCCGCTCCATCCCCGCGATGTCTTCGGCGTAGTTGAGACACTGCACCCCCACCGCGATGTCGAAGAGCCGGTCGAGGGGCCGCAGCTCGGCCACGTCACCGACCTCGTAGTGCACACCCAGTGGGTCGCGCCGCTCGATCTCCCGCGCGGCGGCGATCATCTCGACGGAGATGTCGACACCGAGGACATCCGAGGCGCCGCGTCGCACGAACTCCCTGCTGTAGAAGCCGGTGCCGCACGCCAGGTCGAGAACCGACTTGCCGCTCACGTCCCCGACCATGCCCAGGAAGCTCGGCACCTCCCCGTAACGCATCAGCGGCAGGGACTTGAAACCCTCGAATGCCTCGCCGATCTCGTCGTACTGCTGCACGCTCACGTGCTGCCCCCTCCTGTGCTTCGTCCTGTACGTGGCCACGCCGGTGCTCCGGAATCACCGGCTCTCCCCGGGTCGCGGTCGTGGCAGAAAGTCTCCTCCGCCCTGTCCAAGCGCCCGTACTGGCAGATGACACAAAGAAGTTGGCCGGGTGACCCTCGTATCACCCAACACCGCCGCACTCGCTGCCGCAGGAAGGGAGAGGCGGCGGAGAGGCGCGGTGCGGGCGGCCACCCTGGGCGTCGACGATTCCCGCCCACTGTCCGCTCACGCGAACCTCGCCGCGTCCTACGGCCCAACGGGGGGTGTGGACGAAGTCGTCGCCATGCTGGCACAGGTGGTCGCGGACCGCGAACGAGTTGTCCGAGGCGGCCGGGAACAACAAGCCCCTTTGGCCGTGAAGGACCTGGCTCTTCGGGGGACATGAGCTCATCGCCGCGTGCAGGGCGGGGAATCGCTCCGTATTCAGCAGCGGTCGGATGAACTTCGCCTCATGTGATCGACGCAGTTCAGCTGGTCGGAGACCGGCGGGCTCGGCCGACGCACACATGGCATCGGCCGGCGCCCGTGGGTGATCCGCCGACGCGCGGCGTGGCCTGGGGTGACGAGTCGGTCCGGGCGGCGTCGACGGGGACTGGGCCGAGGCGTCGGCGGGTTCAGGTGGTGAGGGTGTCGGGAATGAGGCGGGCGAAGGCGACGAGGAGGTGTTCGGGCCCGCGCAGGATGGCGTTCTCCCGGTACGGCGGTGGGTCGGCGACGAGGCGAGGGGCTTGCAGCCTGCGGGCCAGGGCCGTGAGCGCTATCTGCGCCTCGGCGCGGGCGAGGGTGGCGCCGATGCAGTAGTGGATGCCGCCGCCGAAGCCGAGGTGGGCATTGTCGCCGCGGTCGGGTACGAAGCGGTCGGCGTCTTCGAAGCGGCTGGTGTCCCGGTTGCCGGCAGCGAGCATGAGCCGGATGCGGGAGCCCTGGGGGATGGTGGTGCCCGCGATGTCGATGTCGGCCAGCGCGCTGCGGGCGGACATGTGCACCGGCGGGTCGTAGCGCAGCACTTCTTCCACCAGCGAGGTCGCCAGGTCCGGGTCGGTGCGCAGCCGGGCGAGGGCGTCGGGGTTGCGCAGCAGGGCGAGAGCGCCGTTGGCGATCAGGTTGACAGTGGTTTCGTGACCGGCGATCAGCAGCAGACCCAGGGTGACCCGGAGCTGCACCGGGTCCATCACGTCGTCGGGGTCCTGGTGGGACATCAGTCCGGACAGCAGGTCGCTGCCGGGGGCGGTGCGGCGCTCGGCGATGAGACCATCCAGGTACTGGAGCAACTCGCCGCGAGCCAGCTCGAGTTCACGGAGTTCCTCGTCGGTCTGTGTGTCGACGGGATCGAGGCCCCGGGTGAGTCGGCGGGCCAGGCCGCCGAAGAAGGGCTCGTCCTCGCGGGGCACGCCGAGCAGCTCACAGATCACGGTGACCGGCAGTGGGTAGGCCAGGTCGGCGACGATGTCGATTCGGCCAGGCTGGGCGCTGGTGTGGGTGTCCAGGAGCCGGGTGACCAGTTCGCCGATGTGATCGCGCATGCCCGTGATGCGAGGGACGAATTCGTGGACGATCACGCGGCGCAGCTGGTCGTGGAAGGGCGGATCCTGCAGGAGCAGGCTCCGGGCCGCCTTGGGGGCTGTGTTCTGCGGGTTGAGGCGGTCGGCGCTGCTGCGCGGGTCGTGCAGCAGCTGCCTGATCTCCTGGTAGCCGCTGACCAGCCATGTTTCCTCGTCCAGGCGCGAGACCGCGTGCCGACGCATCTGAGCGTAGTAGGGGTAGGGGTCGGCACGATGGTCTTGGCGCAGGACCTGGGCGAAGAGGTCGGCGGCCGGGGGCGTCGTCGATGTGGTCACGGTGGGTCCTCCGTTCACAGGTGTGCGGTCGGGGCCGGTGCGTCGGCGGACGGCGTGCGGATGTCGCGGTCCGAGCCGCTGCCGGAGTCGCGGCCCGGGAATTCCGCGTCCACGGGGACGATCCGGACCGGGCCGTCGGTGGCGCCCAGCCGCGGCGGGAACGGTGCACGGGCTTCGATCAGCGTGGCGTAGCCGTCCAGCACGCGGGGGGAGTCGACTGCCACGGCGGCGACCAGCCGGCCCTTGAGGCCGTAGGCGGCGACGAACCGCCGCTGGTCCAGCGAGCCTTGGGTGATGACGACCTGGTCGGCGACGGCCGGCACACCCACGGACTTGAGGCAGAGCCCGAACTGGCTGGACCAGAAGGCGGGCAGTGGCTGGTGGATGCGCTGGACGCCGGGGGCATGGGTCATGTTGTACGCGGCCGTGCGTGCCTGGGCGACGGCGTTGTCCCAGTGGTCCAGCCGTAGCAGATGGCCGGGGTAGAGCGGGTGCGGCCGGCGAGCGACGTCACCGGCGACGAAGATGTCCGCACTCGGCGTCCCGTCAGTGGCCACGGCTCGGCAGCCGCCGTCGCTGATCACGCCGCGGTGGTCCGCGGCGAGCCCGGTGCCGGTCAGCCACTCGGTGTTGGCCAGGGCGCCGGTGGCGACCACGGTCACCTCGGCGTCCACCGCCGTGCCGTCGGACAGCACAGCCCGTCGCAGCCGGCCGGAGGGATGACCTTCCAACGCACGCACCGTGGTGTTCGGCCTCAGGTCAACCCCGGCGTCGCGGTACCAGTCGGCGGCAGCCCGGCCGATCACACCGCCCAGCGCACCGGCCAACGGCGCCGAGCCCCGCTGGGTCACCGTCACCGCCAGTCCCAGCTCCCGGCACACCGAGGCGACTTCACCGCCGGTGAACCCCGCGCCGATGACCAGCACCCGGGACGGACCGGCCGCCAGCGCTCCGCGCAGCCGCTCGGCGTCCTCGCGGGTACGCAGCACGTGGACGCCGTCCGGACCACCCCCGGCCTGGGCGGGCCAGGGGCGCGATCGGGAGCCGGTGGCGATGAGCAGGCGGTCGTACTCCACCTGTCGGCCGTCGGCCAGCTCCACGCGGCGGGCGGGAACGTCCAGGCCGGTGGCGCGCGTGCCCAGCATCCAGTGGGCGTCGATGTTGCGGACCCGGGGCAGCACGATGTGGTCGCAGCTCAGCCGGCCGGACAGTACCGCCTTCGACAGCGGGGGCCGGTCGTACGGCGCGTGGGGTTCATCGCCGATCAGGGTGAGTCTTCCGGTGAACCCTTCGTCACGCAGGGCCTCGGCCGCCCGCAACCCGGCCAGCGAGGCGCCGACCACCACGATCCGGCCGCCATGCAGCCCTGCCGCGGTCGACATGGTCACCGGCCGTCTCCGCTCGCGCCGGGCGCGGGCTCGGTGGCGCCGCTGAGCGTGATCGCCTGGACGGGGCAGGCCGCAGCCGCCCGCTCCACTTCGCGGCGGACGCTGCCATCAGGTGCGTAGTCGTACTCCAGCGATTCCTCGCCGTGGAACCGGAAAACCGTCGGGGCGGCGTAGACGCACTGTCCGTAGCTCTGGCAGCGGTTCAGGTCCACCACGAGCCGCAGGGGCTGGGTGATCATCTCTCGTCCCCTTTCCTCTCGGGCCAGGAGGTCGACCGCGAAGGCATCTGCGTCGTGCACGACTGGTCGGCGGACCTCGGCCTGCGATAGCGATCAGTACGGGGATAGTGACTGCTATCTGGACTCTACACGCTTTTCGAACGTTTGACATAGTCATCCCTATCTGAATAGTCTTGGTAATGTGAACGCTCAGAGTGACGAAGCTCCCCGTCGGCGGTTGAGCAGAGCGGAGGCCAAGGCCCGCACCCGGGAGCTGCTGCTGGACGCCGCGGCCCGGGTCTTCGCACGCAAGGGCTTCGTCGGCGCCTCGGTGGAGGAGATCGCCGAAGCGGCCGGCTTCTCCATCGGCGCGCTGTACTCGAACTTCGGCAGCAAGGAAGCGCTGTTCCTCGAACTGCTCTCCCACCGCCAGACCGATCGCATCGCCGAGGCCGCCCAGGCACTGGAGCGGCACCCGGCGGGCAGCACAGAGATCGCCGCCGAACTCGGGGCGCTGCTGGTCGACGTCGCCGACAAGGACATCGACTTCGCCCCGCTACAGGCCGAGTTCTGGCTCTACGCCGTGCGCAACCCTCACGTCCTGGACGCCATGGCAGCCAACCTGCGCGACCCCCGCGAGGCACTGGAACGCGTGATCAGCGCATCCCTGGCTCAACACGGCGCCCCCGCCGAGGTCTGCGCCGAGGCCGTGGCCACCGTGGTGGCGGCCCTGTTCCTCGGACTGGTGCGCCAGCGGCGCATCGACCCCGCCAGCGTGCCCGAAGAACTCTTCGGACAAGCCCTGAAGTGGCTGTTCACCGGCATCACCGCCAGTACGGCCCCGGCGGCCGCCGACACCGACTAGTCACAACCGCAGCGGCCCGCCACTCGCCGGACCGAACCGTCCCGGCGGCGACCGCGACCAGCCGCCGAGCGGAGCATCGATGCGCGTGCCGACGCCCCGCAGGGTCCGGTGATCGCTCACCTGCACCCTCCGAAGGAACCACCTTCATGAACGCTCACCGCGAGACGCCGCACGCCCACCGCGCAGGAGCCACCAGCTCCGGCAAACTGCGCATGCGTTATGCGGCCATCGGCATCTTCATGGCGTTCACCTGGATCGGAGAAGGCAAGGAACCGGCGTGGGAACACGCCCTACGCGCTCTCGTCATCCTGCTGATCCTCCCGCCCCTGCTCCTGTGGACCCATCACCGCCTCACCCACAAGCTCTACGAGACGGACCGCCCGGCACAGGTCGTCGCCCAGCTGATCACCGCCCGAACCGTCATCATCACGGCCGACTTCGGCACCGGCATCCTGCTCGGCCACCTGCTGGACCCACACAGCGGCCGTTCCATGGTCCTGCCTGCGATCGGACTCCTGCTTCTCGTCCTCAGCATTCCCGCGCAGATTCGCCGGGCGCGCCGCACACGGGCCGGCACCAGCCATCCCTCGACCCGACCCGCCCTCTCCGCACCGCGCCTGATGGCCGCAAAACTCATCCTGCTCAGTGGCGCCCTCCTGGCTCAGTTGCTCCTGAGCGCCTGCCTGGACGACGCCACCTTCGTGGTCGCGGCAGCCATCGTCGTCACGGCTGCCGCCCTGGGCCCCGCGGTCCACCGCCGACTGCTGGTCACCGGGCCCGCGACCGCCGACGAGGAAATGAAGCGGGTCCCGGCCTGACCGCCGCGATGAGTCGTCTCGAACGACCCGTCAACAAGCTCAAGCAAAGTGACGCACCAGGGGCATGTGCGCGGTGCCGCCGACGATCTCGGAACTCGCCCACAGAGTCACGTGGCACACACGCCTTCGGAAGGACGGGGTGGACGGGTGCGGACAGCACTGGACAGTCCCCGCCCCTGTCGGGCCTGGAATGTGGACACCGCCTGACACGAGTCTGTGTGCCCTGCGGCCACCCCGGCCGCATCCACACCCGCACACTCGCACCCGAAGGAGCATCACCATGACGTCCCGCCTCCGCCCGCCCCATGGCACGACCGTACTGGTCGCCACCGCGGCCCTCTGCGCCGCCACCGTCGCCACGGCCACCACGGCGTACGCCGCGCAGGACGCCGAACGGCGCCCGCCGAGGATCGTCACCGACTGGTCCCGCGCCTGGAACGGCACCGACCCGCAGGCGCTCGGCGCCCTGTTCACCGCAGACGGCACGTACACCGACGAGGCCGTGGGCATCACCTTCCACGGGCGCCAGGAGATCGCCGGGTGGAAGGCCCGCGCCGACAGCGTCATCGACAACGTCCACGTCACCGTCAGCACGGCCCGTCGCGACGGCGATCGCATCACGGTCGAGGCCGTCTACTCCGGCCACATCAAGGACGCACCCAAGCCCTTCGCCGTGCCGATGACCATCCTCCTCGACCTCGACAGGAACCGCTGCCGGATCGCCTCCGACGAGGACCACTACAGCCTCGCCGCCGTCCTCACCCAGTCCGGCCTGCCGGCCGACTGGACCCCGCCCACCCCCTGACCGCTTCCTGGACCTGACGCTGACGAAGGTCCTGCCCGCGTTGACGAGGGAGGCGGCGGGGAGCCGAGGGCGTCGGCCCCCAGGACAACTCCAGGGGGCCGACGGGGTCAGCCCGCGGCGACGGGCACCGCACTCAGCGAGCCGTCCTGGACCACTTCTCGTCCTTGGCGCCGTTGCAGGTCCACTGGATCAACTGGGACCCCTTGGTCGCCTGTGCGCCGAGGGCGAGGCACTTGCCGGAGTAGACGTTGCGCAGTTCGTGCGTGTCCGGGTCGTACCACCATTTCTCGTCCACGGCGCCGTTGCACGTGAACTGGACGATGCCCGCACCGTCGGTGAGTTTCGACGCCGGGCCCATGCACTTGCCCGAGTACGCGTTCTGCAGTTCATAGGCGCGTTTGCCGTTGGAGTCGGTGGTGTCACCGAATACCCAGAGCTCGTCCTGGCTGGTGTTGCAGCCCCACTGGATGATCTTCGCGCTGTCGGTGTTCTTGCTGCCCACACCGGCGCACAGCGCGCTGTAGTCGTTGCTCAGATAGGTGGCGCTGTCGATGCGCCTGGGCAGCATGGAGAAGACGACGCGATAGTCGGTCTTCTCGTTACTGCCCCACAGGCGCCGCGTGTTGGGATCGTAGTTGAGGTCCTGAGTGAGCGGCGGGGTGCGGGTCAGTGGGCTCGTCTGACCGCCCGGCCTGGCCCGCCAGATGCAGGAGTAACTCCCGTCGTCCCCGGGCCGGGTGTCCCCCATGTAGCCGATCCTGCACTCGGCGGACAGGTAGAAATAGGTGCCGTCGGTGGCCACGCCCTGCAGCTGACGGACCGGAGCCACATGGGCGGACGTGGCCGTGACCGGCGATGTGCCCCCTCCGCCGATGTCCTGCAGCGGCCAGGTGATCACGCGCGCATCGCGCCTGTCGATGGGGTCCGGGGGGTTCAGGTAACGGAGCTCGTCCGAGTTGCGCCGGTACTCCCCGGACACCAGTCGCGGCTGTGTTCCCGAGCGGTCCAGACTGAGGGAACTCAGGCAGGCGATCATCCCGTCGCAGGCCCGCGGGCTCTTGTTGGAGTCCTTGTCTTCCTGGGCCTTGGTGCGCGTCATGTAGCGGGCGACCATCGGCAGGGCCCACTGGTGGTGGTCGGCGGACGAGACGCCGTTCTTGACGCCCACACCGTCGGCGACGGACTTCATCCTCCACAGGTGGTTCAGGTCGTAGATCTGCAGCTCGCCGCCGTTGGCCACGAACAGCCTGTTGCCGTACCAGACGACGCCGTCGGCGTGGACGTCGGTGACCGCCTGGAAGTCCGGCTCGTCCCTGCTGCCGACGGGCCTGACGAGCAGCACGTGTCCGTAGCTCCAGTCCTTGCCGGTGGACTCGAGGATGGAGAGGCGGGCCTTCAGGTCCCCCTGATGGCTGTTCGGTCCGCCCTTGCCGTAGTACCAGGCCTGCATGTACAGGTGATGGCCGTTCACCGTGCCGCCGTCATAGGCCTCGTGCGAGGCCGTCATGCCCTGCGGATGCCAGCCGCCGGTGTCGGACCAGGAGCTGGTGTTCTCGTCCGCCGAGTCCCAGCAGAATCCGTTGTACTTGAAGACGCCGTTGATGCCGGTCGTCTTGCACAGGGTGCGGCCGACGTGCTGACGTGACTGAGCGACGTTCAGCGCTGAGACGACGGTGACAGCCTTGGTCGCTTCCACGCCCTCGATCACGGATCCGGCCGTCTGGTCGCCGTTCGGCCCTGGGGCGACTCCTGGCATCTCACGCGGGTACAGGTGGAAACCGGAGTGGTCCACCGCCCGGAACGCTCCGCCGTTCGGCCCGCCGTCGGGAGGCGGCGGCAGGATGTCGGCCGTCGCCTGTTGACTGCCTGTCACCATGGCCGCCAGAGCGGACAGCGCGATCAGCGCTGCTCCGATTCGCCCCCCGCGGCGTGCACATAAATTCGCTATCACGGGATGAGACGGTAATGACCTGGTCAAGATAGTCCAGGATTTCGCAGGCACCGGCGCGTCCCTCGATCCCGCCTGCGCGGCGGCATACGGAGGCCGGTACGGAGGCCGATCCGGCTCACATGCATACCGGGGAAGCCGTGCCTCCGGGCTGGGCAGTGGCCATCACCACCGACTGCGGTTGCCCATCCCGTGCTGTGTCAGGGCGTGTGCCAGGAATGTCGGGTACCTCCGTCTTCCGGTGATGGGGCGCGCCGTGTGGACCGCGGTGGTAAGCGAGGTGGTGGCGGGGGGGAGAGAGGGAGCCGCAGGCCGTCGGCGGTGTCATGCCTGCGCGCGCTGCCGCGAGAGGGCGACGCCCGGCTCACGGTGGCCCGAAAGGGCACCTCTGCACGTTCGACGGCCTGCGGGCTGCCTCGGAGTGGACGGTCCGGTTCCGGGCGGAAGGCTGACGTGACGGCCGGTGGTCCGGTGGGCTGTTACGGGCGGGTGGCGCGATTTCGGTGGCAGCTCCGCTCGGCGTGCCCTGCTCCCGGCCTTGCGCGGGTCCTGTCATGCCCCTTATAACCGTCCCTGCAGGCATCGGTGGGGATGGCCGGAAATGGCGGTTGCCGCCGACCAGGGGGGATCCTCAGCTCCGCCGGGATCGGCATCAGCGCACGCAGACCCACGGAGACCGAGGACATGACCGACAACGCCTTTCGCGACGCCATGACCCGCCTTGCCGTCGACCCGGCCTTCAGAGCCGAACTCGACGGGGACATCAACGAGGTGGCCCGAAGACTTGGCCTGACACCCGTCCAGGTTGCCGAGCTCCGCTCCCTTCGCGTCGAGTCCGGCACCGATGGGGGACCGGCCGCACTCGACCCGAGACTGTCCAAGTCGTCCCTGTTCTTCGGCAGCGCCGCACACGCGCTGGCCCACCACGACGCTCCGGACGTTCCGGTCGACCATGTGTCCGCCGATCACGCGACCAGCGACCACGCGACCACCGACCACGCCGCCGCCGGCCACGCCTCCGTGGACCACGCGGCGGACCCGTCGCTCCCTGCCGAGGGCCTGGGGACCGCCGGCGCCTTCGGCGTGTCCGCCACCGGCGCTCAGAGCCTGCTCGGCGGAGGACTGGTCCACGAGTCGCCGACCGAGGCGGGTGGCGGGTTCGGTGACCTGGGTCAGGCCGGCGGCTTCGGCGGGTTCGGGGACGCGGACGGTTCGGACCTCGGCGGGCTCGGCGGACATGCGGGCGGCGGCGACGCCGGGGATCTGGGCGGCTTCGGCGGGTTCGGTGACGGTGGCGTCGGTTCCGGTGGGTTCGGGGACGGCGGGTTCGGCTCCGGGGGAGACCTCGGCGGATCCGGCGGGTTCGGGGACCTCGGCGGTCACGGCGGCGGCTTCGGCGGTGAGGGCGGCGGCGACGCCGGTCACTTCGGCCACGGTGGCATCTTCGACCGTGACGAGGGCGATGGCCACGGTGGCGGAGAAGGCGGTGGCGGCGAGGGCGGCGGCGCAGGTGGTGGCGGTGGCGGCGAGGGCGGCAGCGGTGAGAACGGCGACCGTCCCTCCGGTGGCGGCGGCCACGGTGGCGGAGAAGGCGGCGGTGGCGGAGAAGGCGGCGGTGGCGAAGGCGGCGGCAGCGGTGAGAACGGCGACCGCCCGTCCGGCGGTGGTGGCAGCGGCGAGAACGGTGACCGCCCCTCCGGCGGCGGTGAGAACGGCAACCGGCCCTCCGGCGGTGGTGAGCCCGGCGGCGGCGAGAACGGCGGCCGCGGCCGCGAGACCATCGGCGGTGGCTCCGAGACCGTGCGCGGCGGTGTGAACTTGCCCGGCGGCGCCGGTATCGGCGACGTCGCCACGCACCTTTCGCCCTCCGCGCCCGGCGCCGACACCGACGGCGGCTTCTCCGACGGAACGTTCATCAGCGGCTCCGGCGCGGGCTGAGCCGACGCATGCTCTGCCACGCCTGCCGCGTCCATGTGCGGCGCGACTTCCCGTACTGCCTGCACTGCGGCACCCTCCGCCGCGGCGCGGCACCGACGTCGTACGCCGCGCCGCACCTGCGCGGCCTCGACGACCCCACCCTGCTCGTACCGCTCACCGGCCCGGTCACGACGCTCGGCCGGGGCGCGGACAACGACGTCGTCCTGCCCGACGGAAGCGTGTCCCGCAGCCACGCCCGGATCGTGCGCACGGAGACGGGGTTCCGGATCGAGGACCTGGACTCGTTCAACGGCACGGCCGTGGCCGGCGTCGACCTGCACGGCGGCGCGGCCCACCTCGCCGACGGCACCGAGCTGTCCGTCGGCGACGTACGCCTGGTGTTCGAGCAGCCCCGCGCGGCGCACATCGGCCAGCGCACCCAGGTCGTCGGCACCCAGCTCACCCAACTCCCCACCGGCGTACAGGAGTCGGCGCCGGAGGCGAACGGCCCGCTGACCGCACGCCCGCGCCGCCGCTCCGGCTGGGCGCTCAAGCAGGTTCCCACCGACCGCGGCGAACCCCGCTGGGTGCTGAACAACACCCGCACCGGTGTGTACCTGGAACTGGACGAGCGAGAGGTCTTCCTCTGGCACGCCGTCGACGGCGAGAACACCGTACGTGACCTGCTGTTCGCCTACGCCGACCGGTTCGGCGAACTCGCCCTGCCGCGCATCGAGGCGGCGCTCGCCGCGTTCGCGAACGCCGGACTGCTGCGCGGCCTGCCCGGCCGTCCCGAGGAGGCGGAGCGGACGGGCTGGCGCCGCGCGGGACGGGCCGTGTACCGGGCGCTGCTCAAACTGGAGGTGTCGGTCCCCGGCCTCGACCGCACCGTCAGCCGCCTCTACCAGGCCTTCGGCTGGCGGTTCTTCACCCGGACCGGGGTGACGCTGGTGTGGCTGTCGGTGATCGGCGGCCTCGTCGCGTTCTTCGCCGCGCAGGGACGTCAGCACCTGCTGGACTTCGGCGGGGCGGGCGTCTGGGGCCCGGTGCTCCTCGCCGCCGGATACGTGTCCGCCCTGGTCGTGCACGAGCTGACGCACGCGCTGGCCGTGAAGTCGTACGGCCGAAGGGTCCGGCGCGGCGGGTTCCTGCTCATGATGGGCATGCCGTTCGCGTTCGTGGACACCAGCGACATGTGGTTCGGAACCCGCTGGTCGAGGGTCGTGGTGGCGCTGTCCGGACCGCTGTCGACGGCGGCGCTGGCCGGCTGGTGCGCGGCCGGAGCGGCCTTCCTGCCCGCCGGACCAGCCTCGGCCGTCCTCTTCCACCTCGCCTTCGGGCTGTACCTGAACACCCTCTACAACTTCAACCCCCTGATGCCACTGGACGGTTACCAGGCCCTGACCGACGCACTGCGCGTGCCGCGCCTGCGCGAGGAGGCGAGCGCCTACTTCCGCAAGGGGCTCTGGCGGGACCTGCGCGCAGGCAGCCGGCCCGGCCCGCGGCAGGCGGGCATGGCCGCGTACGGGCTCGCGATCGTCGCCGGGACCTACGGCTTCCTCGCCCTCGCCCTGCTGGCCTGGCGCTCCCGGATCGGCGACCTGCTGGACGGCTGGGTGAACCCGCCGTGGACCACGGTGATCGAGGCCCTCGTGGTCGCCCTGGTGGCCTTCCCCGTGTGGTCGGCGCCCGTGCGGTGGCTGATGCGCCGGGTGCGGCGCCGTCGTGACACGAAGGGCGCGGTGCCCGCCCCGGCGGTGGGTGCCACCGTGGAGGGGGCGGCATGACGCGGGATCCGAGCGTCGGTCAGGGCGGCGGGGGCGTCGATTGGGCCGTCCCCGGTTACGTACCCGTCCGCACCCTCGGAGAGGGCGCCGGCGGACGGGTCGTGCTGGCGCGGCACACCTCGACCGGCGTGCCCGTCGCGATCAAGTACCTGAGCCGGCGCCTGCGCGGCGACCGGGAGTTCCTCGCCCGCTTCCGCGCCGAGGCCCGGCTGCTGGGCGAACTGCGCCACCCGTGCGTGGTGCGGCTGTACGAGTACGTCGAGGCGCGCGCCGGTGCCGCCATCGTCATGGAGGCGGTGGACGGCGTCAGCCTCCGCCAACTGCTGCGCCGGCACGGGGCGACCGGCCCCGAGGCCGCCCTGGCCCTGCTCAAGGGGTCGCTGCTGGGCCTTGGCGCGGCCCACGCCGCGGGTGTGGTCCACCGCGACTACAAGCCGGAGAACGTGCTGGTCCGAGCCGACGGCACGAGCGCGCTCGCCGACTTCGGCATCGCCGTACGCACCGGACGCGAGACCGAGGCTGTCGGTACACCCGCCTACATGGCACCCGAGCAGTGGCAGGGCGAACCGGCCGGACCGGCGGGCGACGTGTACGCGGCGTCCGCCGTGTTCCACGAGTGCCTGACCGGGCGACGCCCGTTCACCGGCGACGACGTCACCGCCCTGCGACTGCAGCACCTGCGGGCCCCCGTCCCCCTGGACGACGTACCCGCGCCGGTACGCGGACTGCTGCGCAGGGGACTGGCCAAGGACCCGGCGGACCGTCCGGGCATCGAGGACTTCCTCGCCGACCTGGAACGGTCCGCCACCGAAGGGTACGGCGCCGACTGGGAGGAGCGCGGCCGTCGCAGACTCGCCGAACTCACCACCCTGCTCGCGCTGTTGTTCCCGTTCAGTGCGACGGCGACCCTCGACGCGCCCGCGCGAGCCCTGACGCTGCTCGGCCGGGTGAAGCGCCACGGATGGAAGGCCGCCGCCGGAGCGGCCGCGCTCGCGGTGGTCGCGGGCGGGGCGACGGCCGTGACGGCCCGTCCGCACGACACGGCGACAACGGTGGTCAGTTCGGTGCCGTCGGCCGTCAAATCAGCCACCCCGTCGGCCACTTCTCCCTCCGACGCCCCGACCACCGTCCCGCCGACGACCGACACCACGCCCTCCGGCACCCCCTCGGAAAGCCCGTCGGCCTCTCCACCCCCCTCCGTCACCAACGCCCCGCCGACGGAGTCGCCCGCGCCGACGACCGAGGGCCCGGCGGCACCCACACCCGGCACGGTCACGATCACCATCGGCTCCTGGCAGCGGGGGCAGACCCCGGGAACACTGATCGCCGACGTGACCGTCGACACCACCGGAACCGGGCCCGTGACCGTGACGGCGAACTACTTCGTCGACTCACCCGCCGACCCCTACGGCAACCAGGCCGAGGAACTGTCCGGCAGCACGCACTACCCGGTGACGTTCGAGGCCGACTTCTCCAACCACCCGTGCCGGGGCACCTGGATGGTCACGCTCACCAGCACCCCGGCGGCCGCGAACGGACCACAGACGGCGTCCCTGGACGCACCACCGTGCTGAACGCCGCATCCAACGCCGCACCGAGCCCCGCTATGAACGCCGCACCGAGCCCCGCTACGAACGCTGCACCGAACCCCGCACCGAACGCTGCACCGAACCCCGCACCGAACTCCGTACCGAGCAAGAACGAGAACGGAACGACATGACGACAGCCACCACGGTCGCCGGGCGGCCCCTGTCGGGCTGGTCGCGGGACGCGCGCCATGGCACCTGGTACGCCCTGGTCCCCGGCCGGTCCGGCGAGCCCGCGCTCGGCGTGCTCCGCATCGACCGTGCCCTGCTCGCTACGGAGGGTACGCGCGAGCGCCTGGCGGCCGCCGTGCTCGCCGTGGCGAAGCTCCGGCTGCCCGGGGTGCTCGGCACGGTCGACCTCGTCGCGGAGGCGGGGGAGGTGTGGCTGATCACCGCCCGGCCACCGGTTCCCACGCTCGCGGACCTGCTGGCGAACGGCGGTTCCGGCCTCGACGCGGGCAGCGCGGCCAGCGTCCTGAACGAGACCGCGCAGACTCTGCTCGCCCTGCACAAGGCCGGCCTCGCCCACGGGACGCTGGGCACGGACACCGTCGTCCTGGCCCCGGACGGTGTCGCCCTGCTCGCCGAGGCCGTGCTGGGCACGGTGCTGGGCGACGCACCGGGCTCATCGCGCCGCGAGGCCGACATCGCGGCCTGGGCCGACCTGTCGCGCTCCCTGGGCGGGGCCTGGGCGGCCCCCGGCAGTCCTGCTGCCACCCTGCTCGCACAGTGCTCCGTCATCGCCGGTTCCGAGGGCCTTGCGCCGGCCCGAGCCGCACTGGTCGCCGGGCGCGCCGCGCTTCCTGCGGGCTTCCTGCAACGTACGGAACTCCGCGCGGCGGTGGCCGCGACGGCCCCGGAGATCACCGCGGCACCGACGGCGGACGAGAGGAGCGATGGAACGGCGGCAGAGGGGGCCCACGGCCTGGCGGACGAGAGGGTCGACGGGACGGCGGACGAAGGGGCCCACGGACCGGCGGACGGGTCGGCAGCGCCCGCCGCCGGCCCGCACGACCAGGCCACCCTCCTCGGTGAGCGCGACCGCACCCCGCGCCGAACCCACTGTGGCCACCAAACCCACCTCACCCCGCGTCAGGCCCCCGCCACCGCCCCGGACGACCAGGCCACCGTTCTGGGCAGACGCAACCGCACCCCCATCTGGCCCGCGCCGGCTGAACCCGTAGCTGAACCCGCCGCAGATCCCGAAGCGGCACCCACGGCGGCAGGGTGGCCCGCCCCGACCGGCGTGGACGACGGCGAGATCCTCCTGCGCTTCGGCCCCGGCATCCCC
>NZ_JBFAET010000111.1:0-31315 GCF_040642095.1 Streptomyces sp. NPDC020362 | reverse complement strand
GCTGACGTTGGGGGCCTGGGTGGGTTCCTGGCCGGACACCAGCCCGGGGGTGTGGGGGGGGCCGATGTGGCGCATGGCCATGCGCCGCAGACGGTCGTGCTCGGGCGGGTCCATGTTGATGAACGCCGGCGTGCTCTCGGCCGCGGCTGCCTCCATCGGACGCGCCAGATTGCGGACGTCGGAACTCAGGTGCGGGTCGTGGAGTACGTCCGTGAGCTCGCGGTAGGTGCTGATGACGTAGCTGCCGTTCTCCTGCCGGGCCACCGGCGTCCTGCGCAGCTCGGCGTAGAGCGGGTACGGATCGGCCCGGGAGGAGTAGTCGAGGATCCGGTGCAGCGTGTCGGGCGTCTCGGTCGTGGTCATCTCGCTCTGCCTCCTACCGGTGCTGCTGCACGGCCGTGACCCGCCGCTCACTCGGGTCGTGACCGGTGACGACCACGGTGGCTCCCTGGGCGAGCAGGGCGGGGCCGGGGAAGTCGACGGGCACCGGTTTCATGTCGGCGGGCTGGTCGGGCGTGGGGCAGGGCGGCGGGAAGGGGGCGGCCGTCTCGATCAGCTGCCGGTAGTGGTCCAGCCACTTCGCGTTGTTGAAGCTCACCGCCGCGGTGACGCGGCCCCGATAGCCGTAGGCGGCGACGAAACGGTGGTCGGGCACCGACCCCTGGGTGACGACGACCTCGTCGGCGAAGGTCGGCACGCCGACGGACTTGATGTTCACGCCGAACTGGATCGACCAGAACAGCGGGATGGACAGGTGGGGCCAGCGGTCCGCCTGGCCACTGACCATGTTGTGTGCGGCGACCTCGGCCTGCTCCACGGCGTTGGCCCAGTGCTCCAGCGAGATGAGCCGGTACTCGTAGATCGGATTCGGGCAACGGGCCACGTCGCCGGCGGCAAAGACGTCGTCGGTGATCAGGCCGTTGAGGTCCAGGGCACGGCAACCCGTGTCGCAGGCGATTCCCCAGACACCTGCCGCCAGCCCCGAGTCCCGCAGCCACTCGGTGTTGCGGATGCCCCCGAGCGCCACCACCGCCACGTCGGCGTCGAGGGTGCTGCCGTCGTCGAAGTGAGCGCGGCGGAACCGTCCCTGCGCGTCACCCTCCAGCTGGGTGACCTTGACGCCACAGCGCAGGTCGACCCCGTGAGCGCGCTGCATGTCGGCCGCGACGTCACCGATCATGGCACCGAGCGCCCCGACCAGCGGGGCCGGCGCGAGTTCGGCGACGGTCACCGGGATGTCCCGCTCGCGGCAGATGGAGGCGATCTCGGAGCCGGTGAATCCCGCACCGATGACCAGTACACGGGAGGGCCCGGCGGCGAGGGCTCGTTGCAGGCCCTCGGCGTGCTCGCGCGTACGGACCACGAACACCCCGTCCAGGGCCGCCTCGCTCTCGACGAACCACGGCCGGGCCCGCACCCCGGTGGAGATCAGCACCCGGTCGAAGGGAACCTCGCGTCCGTCGGCGAGCCGGACGTGGTTGGTGGCCAGGTCCAGCCCGGTGGCGGGCACACCCAGCAGCCACTCCGCATCGATGGCACGACGTCGCGGCAGCGTGGTGTCCCCGGCCGACACCCACCCGGTCAGTACCTGCTTGGACAGGGGAGGCCGGTCATAGGGCTCGCCCGACTCGTCACCGATCATGGTCAACGAGCCCGTGAAGCCCTCGTTGCGCAGAGCCTCCGCGGCCCGCAGCCCCGCCAGTGACGCCCCGACGATCACGATGCGGCCGTCGCGCCTGAACGCCTGCAGATTGTCCGCACTGGTCATGACGGCGACGCCTCCACCGGTGCCTCCCGCCCCTCCAGCCGGTCGACCAGAATCGCCTGGACCGGGCAGGCCGCCGCGGCACGCAGCACCTGGTCGCGCCGGGCGTCGTCGGGCTTCGGGTCGTACATCAGCGCTTCCTCGCCGTGCATCCGGAACGCGTCCGGTGCCAGGAACGCGCACTGCGCATACCCTTCACATCGGGAAAGATCAACGACAACTCTCATCCCGACCTCCGCGGGGACTGCAAGCTGCTGACCCTGAAGCCTGCGCACTCCGACGCACAAAGCGCGAGACAGGCATCGCGAGAAGGAATTCGGCCGGTGCCCACCCCCGCGAAATGCCAAGGAGTGCACCACGCTCGTCGGGTCTTCGCAGAAGGAATTGGTCGTCAGAAAGAACTGACCGTCGCGAACAAGGCGACCGGGGTCCGCAAAACCGCCCGGAGAACGTGACCTTGCACTCGAAAGCCTATCCCTCGCGTACATCACCTGCACCCGGGAGTGGGGTACGGGGATGCCATGACCGCCATTCACTCGCGCGCCACGTGCCCATGCGGCAAAGACCGTGCGCCGTGGTCGATTCTTTAGAGGTGGCTGGAGCGACCCACCATTTGCGGAGCGACCGACCTCCAAAGTGTCGGTCGGGCGACGGCTGCGATCAGTGCAGTTCTTCGATGCGCCGGAGGCACTCATGGGCAACGTCTTGGGAGACGTGCTGGGCCTGGCGGCCGGTGTCGCCGTCAGTCCTCTTCCGATCATCGCCATCATCATCGTGCTGGCCACGCCCCATGGACGCATGAACGGACTGGTGTTCGCCACCGGCTGGGTGGTGGGCCTGTCGGCCCTGGGCGCGGTGATGCTGGTCATCGGCGGCCACGGGAATGCCACCTCGCACGGGCAACCGGCCGACTGGGTGGGGGCCCTCAAGCTCGCGTTGGGCGTGGCACTGGTTCTTCTTGCGGTGCGGCTGTGGCGCCATCGCCCTGCCGATGTCACACAGGCACAGCTGCCTCAGTGGATGGCTGCGATCGACCGCTTCACACCGGTGAAGGTCTTCCTTCTCGCCCTTGTGCTGTCGGCCGGAAACCTGAAGAACGCCCCGCTGACCATTGCCGCAGCGGCGAACATCAGCTCGTCGGGGCTCCCGGTCGCAGAGCAGATCGCCGCGCTGGCGATCTTCGTCGTCGTCGCTTCCGTCGGGCTGCTGACTCCGCTGGCGGTCTTCCTGGTCATGGGCGAGCGGGCGAAGAGCATGCTGAGCAACTGGAAGGAATGGGCGGCGCGGCACAACACGGCTGTCATGGCGGTTCTGTTCTTCGTGTTCGGGCTGAAGCTGCTGGGTGACGGCATCGACGTTCTCAGTTCCTGACCGAGCCGGCGTCCGCTGCCGGGAGTGCCACGACCGGGAGTGCCACGACCGGCGGTGCCACGACCGGGAGTGCCATGGCCGGGAGTGCCATGGACGAAAGCGTCACGGCCGACGGTCCTACGGCTGCCCGGTCCGGTCCCGAACCGGAGGCGGGCTTCCGAGACGCCTGGCCAGCGACGGCTCCTGGGCCACGACGGCACCCGCGCTGATGCTGATCGCGACGGCGACACAGACCACGATCAGCCACGACAGCATGATGAACACCGGGCCGAGGGATCCGTATTCGGAGAGACCGTGGTTGAGCGCCCGCGGCAGATACAACCGTGCGGTCCCGCTCAGTGCGGTGAGGGCGATCGCCGTGATCACCGCACCGGGCAGCAGGGGCTTCCAGCCGATCAGGCCGCCGAGCAGCAGGTGCTGGGTCCACCACCACAGACCCGTCAGACCGAGCACCGTGAACGGGATTCCGAGCCAGGCCCCGACGCCGAACCCGTCGCGCATGGGGCCCTGCACCACCAGCACCGCCAACCACAGGACGAGCCAGGCCAGCCAACGCCAGGGGGCGATCCTGGTCCCCGCCCGGGGAATCTCCCAGGCCCGTTTGCACAGCCGTTGCAGCGCCCTGCTGACCGCGGTGGCGGAGAGCAGCACCATCAGCCCGCCCACCACGCCGGTCGCCTGCTGCAAATTGCCCGTCGTGGGACTGAGCGCGTGTACGAGCTGGGCGTCCACGGCGCCCGTGACCCCGAAGACGGTACGGACGGACGTGATGAGCTGGTGGCGCACCGGCGGCGGAGCGTACGCGCCGACCACGAAGAGCAGCGGAACCGCGGTCAGGAAGGACTGGGCCGCGAGGCGAGTGGCGGAATCGAAGATGTTCACCGACACCATGCGGTCCGCGAGGTGGGTGACCACCGGGAACCGGGTCGCCGCGCGTGCGTGCGCGGACCGGGCGGAGGCGGCCAGCCGACGCGTCCATCTCCGCCGACGGGATGCGCCGGCGGCTCGGCGGTGCAGGCGCAGCATGCCCCCTGGCGGCACCCTCCCGGTACTGGGCATGACGACGCTCCTTCCTCCCCCCAGGGTGGGGGACGGGGCGCTCCGCAGCACGTCAGGCAGGTGTCCCACCGGCCCCGCCCGCACCGTGTCCGCTTGACCGGCGACCGGCGACCGGCGACCGGCGTGGCGGGGTCTCCGCCGATCAAGCCGCCGCTGAAAACCACCGCCGCCGCACCGCCGCCGCACCACCACCGCACCCCCGGCGCGCCGGGGCGCGGCGCCCGCGACCGGACGAACGGTGGACCCGGCATGGTGTGGCCGGTGTGGTGCCTTCCCTTCCGGCGGGGGAGCGGATCGGCCCGGTGTGCCGGGGGTGTCAGGCCACCCGGTGGCCGTTCTCCAGCTCTGCCGTGCCCGCGTTCTCCGCCAGGACGTCCAGTGCGGTCAGGACGCGGCGGCCGAGGGCGCCGGGCAGGTGGTCGGTGATCTCCTCACGGGGCACCAGCCGCCAGGACAGCAGCTCCTCCTCCTGCAGGCGGATGGCCTTGAACTCCGCCTCGGTGAGGACACCGCCGTCGTACAGGTACGCCACCAGCGGTGGCCGTCCCGTGCCGTGCACCCAGTCCACCGTCAGCATCCGGCCCAGCTCCCGGTCGAGGCCGATCTCCTCCAGGGTCTCCCGGCGGGCTCCCTGGCGCGGCGTCTCGCCGTCGTCCGACTCGATCGTGCCGCCGGGAAGGGCCCAGCCCTCACGGTAGTTGGGTTCGACCAGCAGCACGCGTCCCTCCTCGTCCCGGAAGAGCGCGGCGGCACCGGCGAGGACACGGGGCAGGCTCGCGATGTACGCGGCGAAGTCGTCAGTCGTGGTCATCCAGGAAGGGTAACCAGCTCCAGGACCGCTACTGCCCGGTCGTCGCCAGGCGCAGGGTGCGCTCGGCCAGCGCACTGATCCGCACGCCGTCGAAGCCGAACACCGCGCTCCGGACCGTGTCCTCGAGCGGGTCCTTCCACCGGGCAGGGATGGCCGCGGCGCCGGTGAACACCCCGGCCACGGACCCGGCCGTCGCGCCGTTGCTGTCGGTGTCCAGGCCGCCGCGGACGGTCAGGGCGAGGGTGCGGGTGAAGTCGCCGTCGCCGTAGAGCAGTCCTGCCGTGAGGACGGCGGCGTTCGGGACGGTGTGGATCCAGCCGAGACCGGCGGTCTCCGTGGAGAGGGTGGCCAGCGTCTCCTCCCACGGCAGCCGGGTCTCGTGCAGGGACACGGCCCGGCGCACGGTACGGGCCAGACGGCTGCTCGCCGGGATCACCGCGAGCGCGGTCTCCAGCGCGTCCCGCACGTCCGGAGCCGTGAACGCCGCCGAGATCAGCGCGGCCGCGAACATCGCCCCGTAGACGCCGTTGCCGGTGTGCGAGAGCACCGCGTCCCGGCGGGCCAGCCCGGCGGCGCGGCGCGGGTCGCCCGGGCAGGTCCAGCCATAGACGTCGGCGCGGATCAGCGCGCCGATCCACTCCTGGTACGGGTTGTCGTACGTCGCCGTCAGCGGCGGCTTCAGACCGTTCGCCAGATTGCGGTACGCCGCCCGCTCCGCGGTGAACGTCTGCAGGTACGGCAGCCTGAGCAGCCACAGGTCGCCGACCTGCTCGGTGCTGAAGCCGAAGCCGTGGGTCTCCAGCAGGTCGAGGCCGAGGACGGCGTAGTCGACGTCGTCGTCACGGCAGCTGCCGTGGATCCTGCCGCGCACGCACTGGCGCCACTCCGGGCGCAGTACGGCGCTGTCGGCCGCGTCGGCGGGCTCGGGCAGGTAGTCGGTCAGCGGCAGGGCGGCGGCCTGCCGCAGGTACCGGTCGATGCGCTCGCGCGTCCACACCTCGCCCTGCTCGACCGGCTTGCCCAGCATGTTGCCCGCGATCCGGCCGAGCCAGCCGCCGTGGATGCGGTCGGCGAGGTCCGGCTCGGTGCCCTGGTTGCCCATGGCTGGGGTGTACCCGTTTTCCCGGGCCCCTCCCCGCCGCTGCCCAGCGTTCGGTCGGGGCATGACGGCGGGGGTGTCCGCCGGTTATGGTCGCAACGGCGCGACTGGCCCTGACGTGCTGATGTGCGCGGGGCCCGGAGAGCAAGGGGAAAGCAAGGTGGCGGACGCTGCAGTGAACGAGACCCGTCGGGTGCTCATCGCCGCGGACAAGTTCAAGGGCTCGCTGACGGCCGTACAGGTCGCCGAGCGGGTGACGGCCGGGCTTCGCCGGGTCGTGCCCGGCGTCGCGGTCGAGGCGCTGCCCGTGGCCGACGGCGGTGACGGAACCGTGGACGCGGCGGTCGCGGCCGGGTTCGAGCGGCGCGAGGTCCGGGTCGCCGGGCCGCTCGGGCAGGAGGTCACCGCCGCGTTCGCGCTGCGCGGCGGGACCGCGGTCGTGGAGATGGCCGAGGCGAGCGGGCTGCAGCGGCTGCCTGCCGGTGTCTTCGCGCCGCTGACCTCTTCCACGTACGGCTCCGGCGAGCTGCTGCGGGCCGCGCTGGACGCGGGCGCGCGGACGATCGTGTTCGGCGTCGGCGGGAGCGCGACGACGGACGGCGGCGCCGGGATGCTGTCGGCGCTCGGCGCGCGGTTCCTGGACGCGGACGGGGAGCCGGTGGCGCCGGGCGGCGGAGGACTTGCCGAACTGGCGCGGGCCGACCTGTCCGGCCTCGACGCACGTCTGTCGGCCGTGGAACTGGTGCTCGCCAGCGATGTCGACAATCCGCTGACCGGGCCGAAGGGCGCGCCCGCGGTGTACGGCCCGCAGAAGGGGGCGTCACCTCAGGACGTGGAGACGCTGGACGTGGCCCTCGCCCACTTCGCCGAGGTGCTGGAGGCGGCCGTGGGGTCGCGTGCCGCGGAGTACGCGGCGGCGCCCGGCGCCGGGGCGGCGGGTGGCATCGGCTACGGCGCGCTGCTCCTGGGTGCCCGTTTCCGGCCCGGCATCGAGGTCATGCTGGACGTCCTCGGGTTCGCGCCGGCGCTGGGGCGGGCCGATCTGGTGATCACCGGTGAGGGGTCGCTGGACGAGCAGACGCTGCACGGGAAGGCGCCGGCGGGGGTTGCCGCGGCGGCGCGTGCGGCCGGCAAGGAGGTCGTCGCGGTGTGCGGGCGGCTGGCTCTGCCGGAGGAGGCACTGCAGCGGGCCGGGATTTCCCGTGCCTACCCGCTCACCTCCGTGGAGCCGGACGTCGCCAAGTGCATCGCCGAGGCCGGGCCGATCCTGGAGCGCGTCGCGGTCCGCATCGCCGAGGCGCACCTTTCCTGAGGCCGGGAGCCTATGGCCCACCCGCCCACCCGTCTCGGTGGGTGGAGGGGTGGGCCGTGCGGCGAGGCGAGTGGGCGTCCTTCACCGCGTGCCGTCGCCCCAGGCCTGAGACGGCACCGGCCGATCCGCCGCCTGTCTCGGTGGGTGGAGGGGGCCGTGGGGTGGGGTGTGTGGGGTGCGGTTGGCCGGGTGCCGTTGTGCCCGGCCTGAGGCGGCATCGGACCACCCGCCCCGCCGGTCTCGGCGGGGCGAGAGGCGCGTCGAGGGGGCGAGCCGACGCCGCCCCGTACGGCACCCTCGCGTGCCCCGAGCCGGAGTCCGCTCGGTCGCCTGAGCCGTCGCCCCGCAACCGCCCGTGCCGTGCCCTGCCCTCAGAGCCTGTCCAAGCCGTGCTCTCCGAGCCGTCTGCGTCCGTGGCCTCGGACCCGCCCGTGGCGGTCCCCCCGAGCCCCGCAGACGGTCCCTGGCGCAGCCACTCGGGGCGGCGCCAGGGCGGGCTCCCGGGGCGGCACCCGGGCGGGCTCCCGGGGCGGCACCCGGGCGGGCTCCCGGGCCGATGTCCTCCTTGCTGTCGAGACTGCGTGGGAGGAGGCGGCGGGGGAGAGCACACTCGTAGCCGGGCGAGACGGGTGGGCGGGAGAGAGGACGACAGGGGCCGGGGCGGAGCCCCGGGGCGGTCCGCGCCGATGCCGGGCGCAACGCGAAGGGCCCCGGACCAAACAGGTCCGGAGCCCTCTCAGCGGAGCGTCACGCGGCGTTACGACTGCGCCGCCCGCGCCTCCCGCCGGTTGTCACGGAAGTTGTTCACCCGGCGAGCCGTGGCGAACAGCGGGATCACCGCGCCCATGACCAGCTGCAGCGCGCAGCCCGTCTGGAGCAGCAGCTGACCGCTCGGGGCGTCGAAGGCCCAGGCGGCCAGCAGGCCCATGGACAGCACGATCCAGCCGAGCATCGCGCCGGCGAGGCGGCCCCGCGGCTTCGGGTACTCCACCCGGCTCACCATCAGCCACGCCGTCCCCAGGATGGCGAGCAGCGTCGCCACGAAGGGCAGCTCCAGCAGCACGATCGAGACGACCGTGAGCGCGCCGAACGGCGAGGGCATGCCCTGGAACATGCCGTTCGTGGGCGTCACGCACGAGAAGCGGGCCAGACGCAGGACGACGGCCAGGAGCACCACGATTGCCCCGAGCGCCGCCATGCGCTGGTGCGCGTCGTCCGCGACCATGCCGTAGACGAGGACGAAGTACGCGGGCGCGAGTCCGAAGCTGATCAGGTCGGAGAGGTTGTCCAGCTCCGCGCCCATGGGGGAGGAGCGGAGCTTCCTCGCCACCAGGCCGTCGAACAGGTCGAAAACCGCCGCGCAGAGCATCAGGATGACCGCCGTGGCCGCGCTGTGGCGGGCCATGCCGGACTCCTGGCTGCCGGTGAGGTGCGGGATCAGGATGCCGGTGGTGGTGAAGTACACCGCCATGAATCCGCACGTGGCGTTGCCCAGAGTGAGGGTGTCCGCTATTGAGAGGCGGAGAGAAAGAGGCATCTCCTCCTCTTCGTCCACCTCTTCGGCCTCGGGCACCCAGCCCGCCTGGGTCTCCGGATCAATCACGGTCAATGCGAGTCACCCCAGCCACGGTCTTCTGTCCGACCTCGACCGCGACCTCCACGCCCTCGGGCAGGTAGAGGTCGACACGCGAGCCGAAACGGATCAGACCAATTCGGTCGCCCTGCTCGACCTTCGTGCCCTCAGGGATGTAGGGCACGATGCGGCGGGCCACCGCGCCGGCGATCTGGATCATCTCGATGTCGCCGAGTTCGGTGTCGAAATGCCAGACTACGCGCTCGTTGTTCTCGCTCTCCTTGTTGAAGGCGGGAACGAAGCCACCGGGGATGTGTTCGACGGACGTCACCGTGCCCGAAAGGGGCGCGCGGTTGACGTGGACGTTGAGCGGGCTCATGAAGATCGCGACGCGGGTACGCCCGTCCTTCCACGGCATGATGCTCTGCACCACACCGTCGGCGGGCGAGATGACCCGGCCCTGGGCGATCTCGCGCTCGGGGTCGCGGAAGAACCACAGCATGCCCGCCGCGAGCGCGGTGGCGGGTACGGCGACCGCCTTGGCGGCGCCGGAGCGGCGAGCGCGCAGAAGGCTGACGGCTGCGGTGGCGACGGTCGGGAGAAGCCACGGCGATGCTCCGCGCGCGAGGCGTACGCCGGCCAGGCTGTCTCGATGTGCAGAGGTTTGGCTGTGGGGCATGGATGACCTTCGTAGCGGATGATGCCGCGCTGTAACGGGGGACGGCGGCTTTCCGGGGATCGTACCGGGCGCGGGCCGCAACTGGGCAAGCCACGAAGCCGAGTCGGCGGCTGAACCCCGTTGACGGGGTGTGATCTTCTTCTCGAAGAAAACACCCCGTTTCCGGACAATCAGCCCTGGAATCGATACTCTTCGAGCAACCTGCGCCCGATGATCATTTTCTGGATCTCGGCGGTACCTTCACCGATCAGCAGCATCGGGGCCTCCCGGTAGAGGCGCTCGATCTCGTACTCCTTGGAGAAGCCGTAGCCGCCGTGGATGCGGAAGGCATCTTCCACGACCTCCTTGCAGTACTCGGAGGCGAGGTACTTCGCCATCCCGGCCTCGAGGTCGTTTCGTTCCCCGGAGTCCTTTTTGCGTGCAGCGTTGACCATCATGGCATGTGCGGCCTCGACCTTGGTACCCATCTCGGCCAGCTTGAACTGGATGGCCTGGTGCTGGGCGATCGGCTTGCCGAACGTGTGCCGCTGCTGGGCGTACTGGACACCCAGCTCGAAGGCGCGCTGGGCGACGCCGCAGCCACGTGCCGCCACATTGACGCGGCCAACCTCCACGCCGTCCATCATTTGGTAAAAACCTCGGCCCGTCACGCCGCCGAGCACCCGGTCGGCCGGGATGCGCAGGCCGTCCATGATCAGCTCGGTGGTGTCGACGCCCTTGTAGCCCATCTTGTCGATCTTGCCCGGGATCGTCAGGCCGGGGCGGACCTCACCGAAGCCGGGCTCCTTCTCGACCAGGAAGGTGGTCATCGACTTGTGGGGGGCCGTGCCCTCGGGGTGTCCTTCGTCACTTCGGACCAGGACGGCCACGAGCGAGGACGTGCCGCCGTTCGTCAGCCACATCTTCTGGCCGTTCAGGACGTACTCGTCGCCGTCCTTGACCGCCTTCGACGTGATCGCCGACACATCGGAGCCGAGGCCCGGCTCCGACATCGAGAAGGCGCCCCGGATGTCACCGGCGGCCATGCGCGGCAGGAAGTGGTCCTTCTGCTCCTGCGTGCCGTGCTGCTTGAGCATGTACGCGACGATGAAGTGCGTGTTGATGATGCCGGACACCGACATCCAGCCGCGGGCGATCTCCTCCACGCACAGCGCGTAGGTGAGGAGCGACTCGCCCAGGCCCCCGTACTCCTCGGGGATCATCAGACCGAACAGGCCGAGTTCCTTCAGGCCGTCCACGATCTGCTGCGGGTACTCGTCGCGGTGCTCCAGTCCGGTCGCGACAGGAATGATCTCCTTGTCGACAAAGTCCCGAACCGTGGAGAGGATCTCCTGCTGGACGTCGGTCAGACCGGCGGTCTGGGCGAGACGGGCCATGCCTACTTCTCCGTGTTCTTGTCCGCAGGTGCGGTCAGTTCCGGGCGACCGGGCTGCTCGCCGCCGCGCTCCTTGATGTACGTCTCGGTGGGCACCATGACCTTGCGGCGGAAGACGCACACCAGGGTGCCGTCCTGCTTGTAACCCTTGGTCTCGACGTAGACGATGCCGCGGTCGTTCTTCGACTTGGACGGCCACTTGTCGAGCACGGTCGTCTCGCCGTAGATCGTGTCGCCGTGGAAGGTCGGCGCCACGTGCTTGAGCGACTCGATCTCCAGGTTGGCGATCGCCTTGCCGGAGACGTCCGGGACGGACATGCCGAGCAGGAGGGAGTAGATGTAGTTGCCCACGACGACGTTCTTGCCGAAGTCCGTCGTCTTCTCCGCATAGTTCGTGTCCATGTGGAGCGGGTGGTGGTTCATGGTGAGGAGACAGAACAGGTGGTCGTCGTACTCCGTGACCGTCTTGCCCGGCCAGTGCTTGTACGTCGCCCCGACCTCGAACTCCTCGTAGGTGCGTCCGAACTGCATCGCGCTCAGGCCTCCGGGATCTCGAACTTGCTGGTGCGCTGCATGCCGGCGGCGCGGCCCTTGCCGGAGATGACCAGGGCCATCTTGCGGCTGGCCTCGTCGATCATCTCGTCGCCGAGCATCGCGGAGCCCTTCTTGCCACCCGCCTCGGACGTGTAGTAGTCGTACGCGTCCAGGATCAGCTCGGCGTGGTCGTAGTCCTCCTGCGAGGGCGAGAAGATCTCGTTGGACGCCTCGACCTGGCCCGGGTGCAGCACCCACTTGCCGTCGAAGCCGAGCGCGGCGGCGCGCTGGGCGACCGCGCGGTAGCCGTCGATGTTGCGGATCTGCAGGTAGGGACCGTCGATCGCCTGCAGGTTGTTGGCGCGGGCGGCCATCAGGATCTTCATCAGGATGTAGTGGTAGGCGTCCGCCGGGTAGCCGGGCGGCTGCTCGCCCACGACCAGCGACTTCATGTTGATGGAGGCCATGAAGTCGGCCGGGCCGAAGATGATCGTCTCGACGCGCGGGGAAGCCTGCGCGATCGCGTTGACGTTGTTGAGGCCCTGCGCGTTCTCGATCTGCGCCTCGATGCCGATCTTGCCGACCTCGAAGCCCATGGTCTTCTCGATCTGGGTCAGCAGCAGGTCGAGGGCGACGATCTGCTCGGCGCTCTGGACCTTCGGCAGCATGATGCAGTCGAGGTTCTGGCCGGCGCCCTCGACGACCGTGACGACGTCGCGGTACGTCCACTCGGTGGTCCAGTCGTTGACACGCACGACCCGCGTCTTGCCGGTCCAGTCGCCCTCGTTGAGGAACTTCACGATGGTGTGCCGCGCCTCGGGCTTGGCGAGCGGCGCGCACGCGTCCTCCAGGTCAAGGAAGACCTGGTCCGCCGGGAGGCCCTGAGCCTTCTCCAGGAAGCGCGGGTTCGACCCGGGTACTGCCAGGCACGAGCGCCGCGGGCGGAGACGGTTGACGGTCATGCGGGGACCTCCAGGGGGTCGAGCTTGTTCGCTTTCCGGATCTCGTCGACGATGCGGCCGATGATTCCGGTGATGTCGAAGTCCTTCGGGGTGAAGACCGCGGCCACTCCGGCGGCCCGGAGTTCCTCGGCGTCACCATTGGGGATGATGCCACCGGCGATCACCGGTATATCTGTGGCACCGGCCACACGGAGGCGCTCCAGGACGTCGGGCACCAGCTGGGCGTGCGATCCGGACAGGATGGACAGGCCGACCGCGTGCACGTCCTCGGCGAGTGCCGCGTCCACGATCTGCTCCGGGGTGAGCCGGATGCCCTGGTAGACCACCTCGAACCCGGCGTCGCGGGCGCGCACGGCGATCTGCTCGGCGCCGTTGGAGTGGCCGTCCAGGCCCGGCTTGCCGACCAGGAAGCGCAGCTTGCCGGAGCCCAGGTCGCGGGCGGTGGCGTCCACCTTGGCGCGGACCTCGGCGAGCGCCGAGCCCGCCTCGACCGGGACGGCGATGGGCGCCGAGGAGACACCGGTCGGCGCCCGGAACTCCCCGAAGACCTCGCGCAGGGCCCCGGCCCACTCGCCGGTCGTGACGCCGGCGCGGGCGCACTCCAGGGTGGCCTCCATGAGGTTGCCGGTGCCCTTGGCAGCCTCCTTCAGCCGCTCCAGCGCCTTGCACGGGCGCGGGTGGTTGAAGGGCGGCTGGTAGCGCGTGTCGCGCCAGCGGCCGATCCCCTCGACGACCTGGGCCTCGACCGCCGGGTCGACCGTCTGGATCGCCGTGTCCAGGTCGGCCGTGAGCGGGTTCGGCTCGGTCGTCTCGAAGATGTTGACGCCGACGATCTTCTCCTGGCCGGACTCGATCCGGCCCCTGCGCTCGGCGTGCGAGGAGACCAGCTGCGACTTGAGGTAGCCGGACTCGACGGCGGCCATCGCGCCGCCCATCTCCTGGATGCGGTCGATCTCGGCGAGGGACTCCTCGACGAGGGCGGCCACCTTCGCCTCGATGACGTGCGAGCCCGCGAAGATGTCCTCGTACTCCAGCAGGTCGCTCTCGTGCGCGAGGACCTGCTGGATGCGCAGCGACCACTGCTGGTCCCAGGGCCGGGGGAGGCCGAGGGCCTCGTTCCAGGCGGGCAGCTGCACGGCACGTGCGCGTGCGTCCTTGGACAGGGTGACCGCGAGCATCTCCAGCACGATCCGCTGGACGTTGTTCTCCGGCTGCGCCTCGGTCAGGCCGAGCGAGTTGACCTGGACGCCGTAGCGGAAGCGGCGCTGCTTGGGGTTCTCGATGCCGTACCGCTCGCGGGTGATCTTGTCCCAGATGCGGCCGAACGCCCGCATCTTGCACATCTCCTCGACGAAGCGGACGCCTGCGTTCACGAAGAAGGAGATCCGCGCGACCACGTCGCCCATGCGCTCCTGCGGCACCTGGCCGGAGTCGCGCACGGCGTCGAGCACGGCGATCGCGGTGGACATCGCGTACGCGATCTCCTGCACCGGTGTGGCCCCGGCCTCCTGCAGGTGGTAGCTGCAGATGTTGATCGGGTTCCACTTCGGTATGTGGGAGACCGTGTACGCGATCATGTCCGTCGTCAGCCGGAGTGACGGCCCCGGCGGGAACACATGGGTGCCCCGGGACAGGTATTCCTTGACGATGTCGTTCTGGGTCGTGCCCTGGAGCTTGGTGATGTCCGCACCCTGCTCCTCGGCGACGACCTGGTAGAGCGCCAGCAGCCACATGGCGGTGGCGTTGATCGTCATCGAGGTGTTCATCTGCTCCAGGGGGATGTCCTGGAACAGCCGGCGCATGTCACCGAGGTGCGAGACGGGCACGCCGACCCGGCCGACCTCGCCGCGGGCGAGGATGTGGTCGGGGTCGTAGCCGGTCTGCGTCGGCAGGTCGAACGCCACCGACAGACCGGTCTGGCCCTTGGCGAGGTTGCGCCGGTACAGCTCGTTGGACGCCTCGGCCGTCGAGTGGCCGGCGTACGTCCGCATGAGCCACGGACGGTCCTTCTGACGCTCTGTCATCTATGGCTCTCAGACGTTCCGGAAGCGGTTGATGGCGTCGATGTGCTTGGCGCGCATCTCCTCGTCGCGCACGCCCAGGCCTTCCTCGGGGGCGAGGCACAGCACGCCGACCTTGCCCTGGTGCAGGTTGCGGTGGACGTCGAAGGCCGCCTGGCCGGTGTCCTGAAGGGAGTAGGTCTTCGACAGGGTCGGGTGGATCTTGCCCTTGGCGATGAGGCGGTTGGCTTCCCAGGCCTCGCGGTAGTTGGCGAAGTGCGAGCCGATGATGCGCTTCAGCGACATCCACAGGTAGCGGTTGTCGTACTCGTGCATGTAGCCCGAGGTCGAGGCGCAGGTGGTGATGGTGCCGCCCTTGCGGGTGACGAACACGGAGGCGCCGAAGGTCTCGCGGCCGGGGTGCTCGAAGACGATGTCGATGTCCTCGCCGCCGGTGAGCTCGCGGATGCGCTTGCCGAAGCGCTTCCACTCCTTCGGGTCCTGGGTCTGCTCGTCCTTCCAGAACTTGTAGCCCTCGGCGTTGCGGTCGATGATCGCCTCGGCGCCCATCGAGCGGCAGATGTCCGCCTTCTGGTCGCTGGAGACGACACAGATCGGGTTGGCGCCGCCGGCCAGCGCGAACTGGGTGGCGTACGAGCCGAGCCCACCGCTCGCGCCCCAGATCAGGACGTTGTCGCCCTGCTTCATCTGGGCGCCGTTGCGGGAGACCAGCTGCCGGTAGGCGGTGGAGTTGACCAGGCCGGGGGCCGCGGCCTCCTCCCACGACAGGTGCGCGGGCTTCGGCATCAGCTGGTTGGACTTGACGAGTGCGATCTCCGCCAGGCCGCCGAAGTTGGTCTCGAAGCCCCAGATGCGCTGCTCGGGGTCGAGCATGGTGTCGTTGTGGCCGTCGCTGGACTCCAGCTCGACGGACAGACAGTGCGCGACGACCTCGTCACCCGGCTTCCAGGCGTTGACGCCCGGGCCGGTGCGCAGGACGACGCCCGCGAGGTCGGAGCCGATGATGTGGTACGGCAGGTCGTGCCGCTTGGTCAGCTCGCTGACCTTGCCGTAGCGCTCCAGGAACCCGAACGTGGACAGCGGCTCGAAGATCGAGGTCCACACCGAGTTGTAGTTGACCGAGGAGGCCATGACGGCCACCAGGGCCTCGCCCGGGCCCAGTTCGGGCACCGGAACATCGTCCAGGTGGATCGACTTGCGCGGGTCCTTGTCGCGGCTCTCCAGGCCCGCGAACATCTCCGTCTCGTCCTTGTGCACGGTGATCGCGCGGTACGAGTCGGGGAGCTGCAGGGCGGCGAAGTCGGCGGACGTGGCGTCCTTCGACTGGATCGCGTCCAGGATGTCCTTCACGGTCACGGTGTTGCCTCCGGCGGTGAGCACCCTGAGGGAGGGGCGCTGAGGGTTCGTCGGTGCTGTTGAGAGTGCTGCTGAGGGTTTTGGTGGAACGTGCCGTCGGTTCGGCGGGTGGTGCTTCGGCAGCGCTTTGTGGCGCAGGAGGTTGCCTGTGACGCAGGCGTCCGGGCGCGCAGGCCATCGGCTTGCGGGGACAGCCGACGAGCGATCGGTCTCTGCTCGTCGGCCGCCCGGACCTCTTCAACGTATGACACCGCGTGTCAGGTGACAAGGCACTGAGTGCCAGAACTTGCCCTCAGATGAAATCTTTACGTAACAAATGAGCGATGATCGATCAAACCTACTGTCGAGTAGGTGATAATGAGCGGTCTTGTGGGTGTCGGAGAAGATCCGTCGGCCATGCCGGCCATGCCGGACGGAGCGCCGGCTCCGTCCTCGGCTCCCGCACTCCGCGCCCGGACAGCTCCTCGATCTTCGTGAGCCGGTGCAGCAGCGTGTTCCGGCGGATCTCCAGCCGGTCGGCCGTCCGCGCGAGCTGGAAGCCGCACTCGGCCCGCGCGATCAGCGTCTGCCGCAGCAGCGGCCAGTCCTCGCGCTCTGGCACCCCCGCCGGCACCCCCGCCGCGCACCGGGCCCGCTCCGGCCGCACCGCCGCGGCCACCACGCCGGGAAGGGGCCGAGTCCATGGGAGGGCCGCTTCCGGCGGGGCCGCGTGGACGCCGTCGTGGCGGCCGCGCGGCCGTACCTGCCGGGCGCGGACCGGGAGCGGCGCGAGCGGGAGTGGACGGGCCCGCGCGCGATGCCCCCGACGGACTGCCCCTGATCGGGCCGCTGCCGGGCCGCCCCCGGGTCCTGCTCGCCGCCGGTCACCACATGCTCGGCCTGATGCCGGCCCCGGCGACCGGACGACCGGTGGCCGGCCTGCCGACGGGCGAGGCGGACCCGCACCTCTTGGCGCTCTTCCTTCAGGCCGGACGGGCGCTAGCGCTCCTTCAGCGCCTGCTCGATCGTGCGCATCACCTCGTCGAGCGGTGCGTCGGTGCGGGCGACGGTCACCAGCACCTCGCCCTGCGTGACCACCGACGCCGGGGAGGCCGAGGAGGCCGGCCGGGGCGAGGCCTGACGGCCGGCCCCGATCCCCGAGCCGAAGGTCTTGCGCACGATCGCGAAGGCATGGTCGAGCTGGGCCTCCACGTCGCCCTGGCCACCGGCCCGCAGCCAGCGCCTGAGGACGTGGTTGTGGGCGGTGACGACGGCGGAGGCGGCGACCTCCGCGAGCAGCGGATCGTCGTTGGCGTCGTCGGCGTGCGCGTGCTCGTCGAAGTGGCCGAGCAGATAGCGGGTGAACAGGCGTTCGTAGCGGGCCACCGACGCGATCTCGGCCTCGCGCAGGGTGGGCACCTCGCGCGTCAGCTTGTAGCGGGCGACCGAGATCTCCGGCCGGGCCGCGTACATCCTCATGACTTCCTTGATGCCGCGGCACACGGTGTCGAGCGGGTGCTCGTGCGCCGGGGCGGCGTTGAGCACCGCCTCGGCACGGATCAATGTGTCGTCGTGGTCCGGGAAGATCGCCTCTTCCTTGGAACGGAAGTGGCGGAAGAAGGTGCGCCGGGCGACCCCGGCCGCGGCCGCGATCTCGTCGACGGTGGTCGCCTCGTACCCCTTGGTCGCGAACAGTTCCATCGCTGCGGCCGCCAGTTCCCGGCGCATTTTCAGCCGCTGGGCGGCGGCACGACTGCCTGCGGCACTTTCCGGCGCGTCGGGCGTGGCTGGTGTACGTGAGGACTTGGCGGGCTGGGACATGACCCGAACGTACTGCATGTGCGCAGCTGGATGCGCAGGTCCGGGGTTTCCCCCGCCCGGGACGGGCGGGGGTCCGCCGGTTCGGGTGGGCGGGGGAGACCCGGCCGGATCGAGCAGCCCGCCCCAGTCCGGGCCCTCGGAGGCGTCGTCGAACCAGTCGCCGACGCCGTCAGCGGCGGGCATACTCGCGGAAGCCACGGCCGGTCTTGCGGCCGAGGCAGCCCGCGGCCACCAGGTGCTCGAGCAGCGGGGCCGGAGCAAGACCGGGGTCGCGGAACTCGCGGTGCAGCACCTTCTCGATCGCCAGCGAGACGTCCAGGCCGACGACGTCCAGCAGCTCGAAGGGGCCCATCGGGTAGCCGCCGCCGAGCTTCATCGCCGCGTCGATGTCGTCCAGGGACGCGTAGTGCTCCTGGACCATCTTGACCGCGTTGTTGAGGTACGGGAACAGCAGCGCGTTCACGATGAAACCGGCCCGGTCGCCGCAGTCCACGGCGTGCTTGCGGATCTTCAGGCAGACCTCGCGGACGGTGGCGTGGACGTCGTCGGCGGTCAGGACCGTGCGGACGACCTCGACCAGCTTCATCGCCGGGGCCGGGTTGAAGAAGTGCATGCCGATCACGTCCTGCGGGCGCGAGGTGGCGCGGGCGCAGGCGACCACGGGCAGCGAGGAGGTCGTGGTGGCCAGGACCGCCCCCGGCTTGCACACCTTGTCCAGCGTCGCGAACAGCTGCTGCTTGATCTCCAGGTCCTCGGCGACCGCCTCGACGGCCAGGTCCACGTCGGCGAAGGCGTCGTAGGAGCCCGCAGGGGTGATCAGGTCCAGGGTCTGGGCGGCGGCCTCGGCGGTCAGCCGGCCCTTGTCGACGGAGCGCGAGAGCGACTTGCCGATCCGCGCCTTGGCGACCTGGGCCTTCTCCTCGCTGCGGGCGGCGAGGACGACCTCGTACCCGGCCTTGGCGAACACCTCGGCGATCCCGGAGGCCATGGTGCCGGAGCCGGCCACACCGACCGAGCGGACGGTACGGCCGGGGGTCCCGGAGCCGCCGGCGGCGGGGGTCAGGGCGTCGGCCACGACCGTGGCGCTGCCCGGCGCCTCGTACGTGTAGAAGCCGCGCCCGGACTTGCGGCCGGTCAGGCCCGCCTCGCTGAGCTGCTTGAGGATCGGGGCGGGGGCGTGCAGCCGGTCGCGGGACTCGGTGTACATGGCTTCCAGGACCGTGCGCGCGGTGTCGATGCCGATGAGGTCGAGCAGCGCGAGCGGGCCCATGGGCAGGCCGCAGCCGAGCCGCATCGCGGCGTCGATGTCCTCACGGGAGGCGTACCTGGCCTCGTACATCGCGGCGGCCTGGTTGAGGTAGCCGAACAGCAGACCGTCCGCGACGAAGCCGGGGCGGTCCCCGACCGCGACCGGCTCCTTGCCCAGCTCGATCGCGAGGTCGGTGACCGCGGCCACGGCCTGCGGCGCGGTCAGCACCGAGGAGACGACCTCGACCAGCTTCATCGCCGGGGCCGGGTTGAAGAAGTGCAGGCCGAGCACGCGCTCCGGACGGGCCGAGTCGGCGGCGAGCCGGGTGACCGACAGGGCGTTGGTGCCGGTCGCGAGGATGGTTTCCGGGCGGACGATGCCGTCCAGCGCACGGAAGATCTGGTGCTTGATCTCGTACGACTCCGGGGCCACCTCGATGACCAGGTCTGCGTCGGCCGCCGCGCCGAGGTCGGTGGAGGTGCGGACCCGGGCCAGGGCGTCGGCGCGCTCCTGCTCGGTGATCCGGCCGCGCTCGACGGCACGGGCGGTGGCGGCCTCCAGGGCGGCGACGCACTTCGCGGCCTGGGCCTCGCTGATGTCGATGCCGATCACCTCGCGGCCGGCCTTCGCCAGGACTTCGGCGATGCCGGTGCCCATGGTGCCGAGGCCGACGACGGCGATCGTCTTGAACGGGGACAGAGGGGTGTCGGACAGGGGAGTGGCCATCGCGGGACTCCAGGAATGAGGGTGACGACGAGGAGCGCGCCGGGTGCGCCCGAGGGCGCACGCCGGTGCGTTGATGAGTGCGGGTGTTGCCGGGCTGCTGGCGCACACGCCCGGTGCCGGTGCCGCGGGCGTGCACACGCCCGGGGAACGGCGGAATCCGACCGGCCCTGTCCCGGAGCCGGGTCGTACAGCGGTACCGATGTACCGAACCGACCAGCTCCCCCAACTGCCCTGAGGGCGTCGGGGGTGTCTCCGACGACGGCTGCGTCACCAAACCGTCGTCGGCGCAAACGCGAGGGGGTTACCTCGCTCTTATGAGCTTAACCGGCGAGTAACGAGCACGCCAGGCCTGGGGTGGACGGAGTTTGTGATGTAGCTCCCCCCGCGGCTGTGACCCGCCTACGCTGGTCTTCGTGGACGAAGAGTTGCGATCGCTCACGGAACGCTTACGGCAGGAGTCGCACGGCTCGGCGGCGTGCGACCGGCTGCTGGCGACCGGGGACCACGACGAACTGGCCGAGGTGCTCACCGCGCCCGGACAGCCGCTGTGGGCCAGGGAACTGGCCGCGTTCAAGCTGGGCCGCGCCGGGGACCGGCGCGCCTTCGAGTCCCTGGTGCTGCTGCTCAACCACCGCGACCCGCCGCGCTGCGCCTCGGCCGCCCACGCCCTCGCCCGCCTCGGCGACCCGCGCACCGCCCGCGCGGCCGCCGCCCTCGCCACCAACGAACTGCGCGTCGCCTACGCCCTGCACCCGGTACGGCTCCTCGTCGAACTGCGCGCCCCCGAGTCCGTGCCCGCGCTGATCACCACGCTGGAACGGCGGCTGCGCCCGCACGACCCGTACCGTCGGGTGGCCCTCGCCTGCGTGGAGGGGCTGGGTGCGCTCGGCGACGCCCGCGCCCGGCGCGTGCTGAACGAGGCCCTCGCCCATCCGGTGCTCGCCGAGGCGGCGGTGCACGCACTGGCGCGGATCCCGCAGCCGAGGTGACCGCGGCTCAGCGCATCGGCTCCTTCACGTACCGGACTTCGGGCACGTCCACGCCGCCCGCCTCGAACGGCTCCTGCGCGCCGTCCGCGCGGAATCCGGCCCGTTCGTAGAAGCGCCGGGCGCGCGCGTTCTCCTTCAGGACCCACAGGAACATGCGCGGGTACCGGGAGCACTGCCCGACGCACTCGGCCAGCAGCGCCCGCCCGATCCCGCTGCCGAGGTGGGCGGGGTCCAGGTAGATCGCGTACAACTCGGCGTCGCCGGTGTGCACTTCACCGTCGCGGTACGGCCCGTGGGCCGCCCAGCCGACGACCTCGCCGTCGTGCTCGGCGACCAGGTTCACCACCGCGCCGTTCCCCTCGGCGAACCGGGCCCGCCGCCGCTCGGCGTCCTGCGCCACGCTGAGTGCGTCGAGGTAGTGCTGCGGCACGAGCCCGCGGTAGGCGTGCTGCCAGCCCCCTATGCGGATCTCCGAGACGCGGTCGCAGTCGGCGAGGGTCATCGGGCGGATGCGGATCATGCGGTCGTCCATGGCGACAGCCTAGAGAGGCTCCCCGGCGCGCCGCCCGGGGTCAATCGCCCTCGGCGCCGACCACCGCCATGGCCTCGATCTCCATCAGGAACTCCGGGGCGACCAGCGCGGCCACCTGCACGGCGGAGGCCGCGGGCAGCCGGTCGTCTGGTATGTGCGCGGCCCGGGCCGCGCGGATCGCCGGCATGTACGCCATGTCCGTGACGAAGTAGGTCAGTTTGACGACGTCCTGGAAACCGGCCCCGGCGGAGGCCAGGCAGCGCCTCAGGTTCTCGAAGACCTGCCGGGCCTGGGCCGCGGGGTCGCCCACGCCGACCGGCTTGCCGTCCTCGTCCAGGGCGAGCTGGCCGGAGACGGCCACGAGGCGGCCGGTGGCCGTCACCACGTGGCTGTACTGGGCGGCGGGGGCGACCCCGTCGGGGACCGGGATCCGGGTCGGTTCAGTCATACGTCCATGGTGGACCACGGGTGTGACAACGCCCTCGACGGGCCTGGGGGTTGCCTATCGGCGGAAGCCCAGCAGGCGGTGCAGGGTCGAGCCGCGGGACGACGCCGGGGTGGCCTTCGCCGCCAGCGGCTTCGGGTCCGGGGACTTCTGGCAGACCGCGTCGGCCACGCCGCTGCCGTGCGGGATCCTGCCGTCGGTCAGATAGGCGGCCAGGTACCCGTCCAGGCAGGCGTTGCCGCTCAGCGTGATGCCGTGGTTGCCGCCGCCCTGCTCGACCACCAGGCTGGAGCCGGCCAGCAGGCGGTGCGTCGCGACGCCGCCCGGGTAGGGGGTCGCCGCGTCGTCGGTCGCCTGGAACAACAGCGCAGGCGGCAGTTCGGTGTTGGCGACGCTCGGCGGCTTCTCGGTCTCGCCCGGCCAGAACGCACAGGGCGCGTTGTACCAGGCGTTGTTCCAGGCCATGAAGGGTGCCTTGGCGTACACGGCCCAGGTGTCCTGCTGCCAGCGCTTCCAGTCGCGCGGCCAGTCCGCGTCACGGCACTGCACCGCCGCGTACACGCTGTACCCGTTGTCACCCGAGGCGTCCACGGCGGCGAAGTCCCGGAACGCCGTCACCAGCGGCTCGGGGTCCTGGTCGTGGACGTAGGCCGCGAACGCCTCGGCGAGGTAGGGCCAGTAGCCGTTGTAGTAGCCGCCTCGGATGAAGGCGTCCTCCAGCTCGGCGGCGCCGACCTCGCCGTCCGCCGGCTTCTTCGCGAGGGCCGTGCGCATCGCGTACCACTGGGCCTCGACCTTGGCGGGGTCCGTGCCGAGCCGGTACGTCGAGTCGTACCGGGCGATCCAGGCCATCAGGGCGCGGTGGCGGGCGTCGAAGGCGTAGTCCTGGCCGAGGTTGTCCTCGTACCACACGCCGGTCGGGTTCACGATCGAGTCCAGCACCAGGCGGCGCACCCGCTCGGGGAAGAGCTTCGCGTACACCGCGCCGAGGTAGGTGCCGTAGGAGTAGCCGAAGTAGTTGATCTTCTCCGCGCCCAGGGCCTGGCGGATGGAGTCCATGTCCCGGACGGCGTTGACGGTGTTGATGTGGGGCAGCACGCTCGCGTACTTGGCGTTGCACACGGAGGCGAAGGACTGGGCGCGCTTGAGGCTCTCCTGTTCCATCGCCGTGGTGGCGGGCACGGTGTCCGCGCGCACCGGCTTGAAGCGGCCGGACGAACAGTTCAGCGCCGGCGTGCTCTTGCCGACGCCGCGCGGGTCGAATCCGATGACGTCGTACTGGGCCGCCACGTCCTTGGGGAGCGCCGAGGCGACGAATCCGGCAAGGGTCAGACCGCTGCCGCCGGGGCCGCCGGGGTTGACCAGCAGGGGCCCCTGGGAGGTCTTCGCGGTGTGCGGGACGCGGGACAGGGCGAGGCTGATCTGCGTGCCGGACGGGTGCGCGTGGTCCAGCGGCACCTTCACGGACGTGCACTCGAGGGTCGGATATTCGTGGGTGCCGCACGCCTTCCAGTCGAGCTTCTCCACAGCGGAGGGGGCCGCCTGAGCGGGCACGGCCGAGACCGAGCCCGCCACCATGACGGCTGCTGCGCACAGCACGGCTGCGCGTGTTCTCATGGGTCCTCCCGGGACGGAGGGTGACGCGAACCGCGCGGGTCACGGCTCTCGCCGGATCGTCCCGGGGACAGGGCTCGAAAGAACATACAATCTTCATTGTTGACCCAATTGGGCCGAAAGATGCCCTCCAACGCTCTCACATGAGGGTGAGTTGGGTCGGTTCGGACGGGGCCGGGAGGCCGGCGTCCTCCGCGGCCGAGGCCGGCCGGATGCGCCGGGCCAGGCCCGCGCGGGTGGGTCCGATGCCGTACTCCTGGGCCAGCTCGTGCACCTGACGGGTGATCCGGCGCTGGTACCACCTGGGCGCGTAGGCGCCCTCCGCGTACAGCCGTTCGTAGCGGGGCACCAGGTGCGGGTGGTGCCGGGCGAGCCAGCTCATGAACCACTCCCGGGCGCCCGGCCGCAGATGCAGCACGAGAGGCGTGACCGAGGTGGCCCCGGCCGCCGCGATCGCGCGTACGGTCTCCCGCAGTTGGGCCGGATGGTCGCTCAGGAACGGGACGACCGGCGCCATCAGCACCCCGCAGCCGATGCCGTGCTCGCCGAGGGTGCGCACGACGTCCAGGCGGCGCTCGGGCGCGGGTGTGCCCGGCTCCACGGTGCGCCACAGCTCGGCGTCGGTGAAGCCCACGGAGACCGAGATGCCGACGTCCGTCACCCGGGCCGCCCGGGTCAGCAGGTCCAGGTCGCGCAGGATCAGCGTGCCCTTGGTCAGGATCGAGAACGGGTTCGCGTGCTCGGTGAGGGCCGAGATGATGCCCGGCATCAGCCGGTAGCGGCCCTCGGCGCGCTGATAGCAGTCGACATTCGTGCCCATCGCCACGTGGTCGCCCTGCCACCGCCGGGAGGCCAGCTGGCGGCGCAGCACCTCGGGTGCGTTCACCTTGACCACGATCTGGGTGTCGAAGCCGATCCCGGTGTCGAGGTCCAGATAGCTGTGCGTCTTGCGGGCGAAACAGTAGACGCACGCGTGAGAGCAGCCCCGGTACGGGTTGACCGTCCATTCGAACGGCATCCGCGAGGCGCCCGGCACCCGGTTCAGGACCGAGCGGGCCCGCACCTCGTGGAAGGTGATCCCACGGAACTCGGGTGTGTCGAAGGTGCGGGTGGTGACGGCGTCCGCGCCGAACAGCGCGGTGTCGGCGGCCCGGCTGTGACCGTCGGACCCGCCGGAATCCACGGTGAGGTTCTCCCAGCGCATGACCCCTCCTCGGTAGCACTCGGCACAGAATAGAACATCTGTTCCCATGATCGTGCGACCCCGATTTGGGCGGCCGGGCGCCGGGGTGGTTGGCTTGCCCCAACCCCGAGAAACCAGGTCCTGGAGGAACGCAATGGCGCAGGTCGAGGCCACTACGGAGCGGGTCGTCGCGGCGGACGCGGAGAAGGTGTTCGACGCGCTCGCCGACTACAGCGGCACCCGGCAGCAACTGCTGCCCGAGCACTTCAGCGAGTACGAGGTGCGCGAGGGCGGCGACGGCGAGGGCACCCTCGTCCACTGGAAGCTCCAGGCCACCAGCAAGCGCGTGCGCGACTGCCTCCTCGAGGTCAGCGAGCCCACCGACGGCGAGCTGGTCGAGAAGGACCGCAACTCCTCCATGGTCACCACCTGGCGCGTCACCCCCGCCGGGGAGGGCAGCTCGCGGGTCGTCGCCACCACCACCTGGAAGGGCGCCGGCGGCATCGGCGGCTTCTTCGAGAAGACCTTCGCACCCAAGGGCCTCGGCCGGATCTACGACGCGATCCTCGCCAACCTCGCCGCCCACGTGGAGAAGTGACGTCAAACACCTGCCGGTGAAGGGGCGTTGCGCCCCTCACCGGTTCGAGTGGACCTCCGTCCCGTTCGGGTACGTGCCGTAACCCGCCCCAGCCGTGCGCAGTTGTCGCCGGACGCGGGAAGTGTGCGACAGGCGCGACGAGGGGAGCGGGTACGTGGGCGGGACGACTGTGGTGCGGCACGAGCCGGTCGTGGCACCGGCTCCGCTGGAGACCGCCGCCGAGGCGCCACCACCCGCGCCGGCCGCCGCACTCGGCGCGCGCCGGGTGCGACTGGTCTTCGTCGGGCTGATGCTCGCGCTGCTGCTCGCCGCGCTGGACCAGATGATCGTCGCCACCGCCCTGCCGAAGATCGTCGGCGAGCTGCACGGTCTGGACAGGATGTCCTGGGCGATCACCGCCTATCTGCTCACCTCCACCATCGGCCTGCCCCTGTACGGCAAGGTCGGCGACCTCTTCGGCCGCAAGGGCGTCTTCCAGTTCGCGCTCGGGGTCTTCGTGGTCGGCTCCGCGCTCGCGGGACGGGCGCAGAGCATGGACCAGCTGATCGCCTTCCGGGCCGTCCAGGGCGTGGGCGCGGGCGGGCTCATGATCGGCGTGCAGGCGATCATCGGTGACATCGTGCCGCCCCGGCAGCGCGGACGCTACATGGGCCTGATCGGCGCCGCCTTCGGGCTCGCCTCCGTGGCCGGGCCGCTGCTCGGCGGCTACTTCACCGACCACCTCTCCTGGCGCTGGTGCTTCTACGTCAACGTCCCCTTCGGCCTGCTCACCCTGGCCGTCGTCACCGCCGTCCTCAAACTGCCCGGGCCGCAGGTCCGCGGCCGTCTCGACGTCCTCGGCGCGCTGCTGCTCGCCGTCGCCTCCAGCTGCCTGGTGCTGCTGACCAGCTGGGGCGGCACGACGTACGCATGGGACTCCCGGCAGATCCTCGGCCTCGGGGCGGGAGCCCTCGCCGCCACCGTGCTCTTCCTGGTCGCCGAGCGCTTCGCCGCCGAACCCCTCATCCCGCTCAGGCTGTTCAGGGACTCCGTCTTCAACGTCACCGGCCTGGTCGGCCTGGTGATCGGCGTCGCGCTGTTCGGCGCCGCCAGCTATCTGCCGACCTTCCTGCAGATGGTCGACGGAGCCAGTGCCACCGAGTCCGGGCTGCTGATGCTGCCCATGATGGCCGGCATCGTCGGCGCCTCGGTCGTCGGCGGGCAGCTCATCAGCCACACCGGCCGCTACAAGGTCTTCCCCCTTCTCGGCGGCGCCCTCGCCGCCGTCGGCATGTGGCTGCTGTCCCGGCTGGAGACCGACACACCCCGGCTGCACTACAGCATCTGGATGGCGGTCCTCGGCGCGGGCATCGGTCTGGTGATGCCCGTGCTGGTGCTCGCCGTGCAGAACTCCGTGCGCCCCTCCGACCTCGGCACCGCCACCAGTGCCAACAACTACTTCCGGCAGATCGGCGGCAGTATCGGCGCCGCCGTCTTCGGCACCCTCTTCGCCGACCGGCTCACCGAAGCGCTGCGCAGGGAACTTCCCGCACGCACGGGTGCCCGCCTGCCCGACCCGGAGTCCCTCACCCCACAGCTCGTCCATGCGCTGCCGCCGGCCCTGCGCGACGCCTACGTCCGCGCCTACGCCGACGCGATGCCCCGGATCTTCCTCTACCTCGTCCCGGTGCTCGCCCTCGGCCTGCTCATCGCCTTCTTCCTCAAGGAGAAACCGCTGGTGTCCCACAACGCCACCGAGTCGGAGCCCGCCACCGTGACCGCGTCCATCCCGCAGGCCCGCCCCCAGCCTTCGGCCGGGGGGACCCCCGTCCCGCTTCGTTCGCCGTATGTCGCCGGCATCCCGGTGTGCGGCACGGTGCAGCACCCCGACGGGACCATGGTGCCCCGGGCGGCGCTCACCCTCATCGACGTCGCGGGACAGCAGATCGGGCGCGGCGCGAGCGGCGAGGACGGGCGCTACGCGCTCTCCACGCCGGGCTCCGGGGCGTATGTGCTGATCGCCGCCGCGGGCGGCCACCAGCCGCAGGCCGTCACCGTGACCGTCGGCGAGCGGCCCGTCGAACTGGACGTCGTCCTCGGCGGCGCCGGACGCCTCGCCGGCAGCGTGCTCACCGCCGACGGCAGTGCCGTCCGGGACGCCACCGTCACCCTCACCAACGTGCACGGCGAGGTCGTCGCCACCACCCGCAGCGGCCGCGAGGGCGGCTACGTCATCACCGAACTCGTCGCCGGCGAGTACACCCTCGCGGCCGGCGCCCCCGCCTTCCGTCCCGCCGCGCTCCCGGTGACCGTCCAGGCCTCCCGAGAGACCCGTCAGGACATCGAACTCGCGGGCGGCGCCGTCCTGAAGGGCACCGTCCGGTCCGGTGGCGGCCGTCCCGTCGAGGACGCGCGCGTGACGCTCCTCGACGCGGCGGGCAATGTCGTCGACACTCTCACCACCGGGGCCGACGGGACGTTCCGGTTCGTCGACCTCTCCTCCGGTGAGTACACCGTCATCGCCGCAGGTTACCCGCCGGTCGCAACAGTCCTGCAGGTCGCGAGCGGTGGCCGCACCGAGCGGGACCTGCAACTGGGCCACGAGGACTGAGGGGGGCGCCCGCAGGGCGCTGAGCTGCGCGCCGGTGGGATCCGGTGAAACCAATTCCAGGATTGCCACACATCGCGACCGGGCGCCGCCGTACCGTAGTGGCAGGCTTCACAGATCGTTTGCGAACAGCCGTGGGAGAGAGGGCCTGGGCCATGGACCGTGGCAGCGAGCGGGACACACCTCCCGGCCGCGGCGCAGGTGATGCCGTGGCCGGCAGGATTCCGCTGGCCGTGGTGGTCGTCGACCGGGACGGCCTGGTGTCCCACTGGAGCAGCGGCGCACGTCGGATGTTCGGGGTGAGCCGCGAGGACGCGGTCGGGCATCCCGCCGCGGACCTGCTGCCGGTCTCCGGCGCGCTCCCCGACGACCTCGGCGACGCGATGCCGGACGCCTACGGCTCCTACGAGGCGGAGGACGGACCCGGCCCCGACCTGGAGGCCTCCCTCGGCGGCCGCACCGGCTACGCGACTGCGGGCCGCGCCCGCGTCTTCCCGCACAAGAACCCTTCGGATGCGGGCCTTTCGCGCGAGGACGTACCGCACGAGGGCGTATCGCGTGAGGATCTCCCGCGCGCGGACGTGTCGCACGAGGACCTTCCACGCGATGACCTTGCGCGCGGAGACGTCCCGCACGAGGACGAGGCGCGGATCGACGTGCTGTGGTGGGCCTACCCGCTCATCGGCCCGGGGCCCTCCCGGCTGCTGGTGCTCGCCGCGGACGCCACCCGGCTGCGGAACGAACGCGGCTACGACGACGAGACCGCCGAACGCATCTCGCCCGGCTTCGCCCGCCACACCGAACTGCCCGCTCCCGAGGACCTCGCCCGCCGGCTCCCCGAGATCCTGCCCAACATGGGCCCGGGACTCAGCGGACGCATCGTCTCCCAGGTCCTCGAACTCGGCTACCCCGTCCTGGAGTTCAGCCAGTACGACCGGGTGCCCGTCACCCCGAACTGGGGTGTGCCGCGGCGCCCGGGACGCCCCCGCACCGAAGCCGTCGTACCGCAGCAGCGCACGGCGGCCCCCGTGATCCCCGTCGGCGCCGAGCGGGAACTCGAGTACGCCGCCGTGCGCGAGCGCCTGGAGTTCCTCAACGAGGTCAGCTCCGGCATCGGCTCCTCGCTCGACCTAGGCGAGACCATCCGCGAGGTCACCAGTGCCGCCGTGCCCCGTTTCGCGGACTTCGCCGGTACCCACCTGCGCGCCGCCGTCCTGGCCGGCGAGGGCTTCCCGGACGGCCCGCCGGACGCCACCACCGTGATGTTCCGGGTGTGGGTCGAGCACAACGACGAACCGGGCCGCTGGGACGACACCGTGCCGGTCGGCGAGTCCTTCGCCTTCCCCGAACACACCCCGTTCTACAAGTGCATGGTCACGGGCGAACCGGTGATCATCCCGAGGGTGACCGAGGAACTGGGCGACCGGATCTCGGGCGAGTTCGAGAAGCGTGACCTCAGGCCCCTGATCAACGGCCGCTCCCTGCTGATCGTCCCGCTCAAGGCGCGCAACGTCGTCCTCGGGTTCATGGTGCTGATGCGCCGTCCCGACCGCCCGGCCTTCGACGACATGGACCGCACCACCGGCGCCGAACTCGCCGCCCGTGCCGGGCTCGTGCTCGACAACGCCCGCATGTACACCTACCAGGAGAACGTCGCCGACACCCTGCAGGACAGCATGCTGCCGCAGGTGACCCCGCGGATGGCCGGCTGCGACGTGGCCACCCGCTATCTGCCCGGCACCCGGCTCGGCCGGATCGGCGGCGACTGGTTCGACACCATCAAGCTGCCCGGCTCCCGCACCGCTCTCGTGGTCGGCGACGTCATGGGGCACGGCCTCAACTCCGCCGCCATGATGGGTCAGTTGCGCACGGCCGTGCAGACCATGGCCGCCATGGAGACGCCACCGGCCCACCTCCTGCGCAACCTGGACGACCTGGCCCGGCGGCTCGGCGAGAACTACCTCGCCACCTGTCTGTACGCGGTCTACGACCCGATCCGCGGCGAACTCCACCTCGCCAACGCCGGACACATCCCGCCCGTTCTGGTGCGGGCCGAGGACGGCCGCAGCGAACTGCTCGACCTGCCGACCGGCGCGCCCATAGGGGTCGGCGGTGTCGCCTTCGAGTCCACCGTCGTCCGTGTCTCGCCCGGCGACCGGCTGGTGCTGTGCACCGACGGACTGGTCGAGGTGCGCGGCTGCGACATCGGGGAGGGCCTGGCCGCGCTCTGCGAGTCCGCCGCCCACCCCGCGGCCTCGATGGACGCCGCCTGCGACACCATCATCCGTGCCCTCAACACCCGGGGCGGCCGCAAGGACGACGTCGCCCTGCTCATGGCCCGGCTCAACGGCATCCCCGACGACCACGTCGCCGAGTGGCAGCTCGACACCGACCCGCGCGAGGTGGCACGGGCTCGCCGGCTGGTCGGCGACCAGCTGCTGCAATGGGGTCTGCCGCAGGCCGTGGAGACGGCGCAGCTGCTGGTCAGCGAGGTTGTGACCAACGCCGTCCAGCACGGCGGCGGCGACCGGATCGGACTGCGGCTGGTGCGCACCCAGGCGCTGCTGTGCGAGGTCACGGACGACGAGCCGGACCTGCCCGCCATGCTCGGTCCCGGGCCGTACGACGAGTCGGGCCGCGGCCTGCGCGTGGTCAGCCGCCTGGCCCGCGAGTGGGGTGCCAGCGCCACCGGACACCGCAAGACCGTCTGGTTCGAGCAGGCCCTCACCGGAAGACGATGAACCAAGGGCGCGCGCGATCTCCCTGCGCGCCCCCTGAGGGGTGACCTGCGTCCGTACATCCGGTGAAGGTGACGCTTCCCCCTTGCCCCGCGCACGACCGTCGCGATATCCCGATCACGGAACCGACCGTGGGGAGAGCGCTATGAACGTCTCGGACAACTACCGCAACGCGTGGGAGAGTTACTGGCTCCAGACCTCCGACGGGGCGGGCGAGGCGATCTGGGACTCCGATCCCTCCCTCACTGCCGAGCCGCACAGCGAGCTGTTCCTGCCCTACGCGGACACCGCACGCACCATCGTCGACCTCGGCTGCGGCAATGGCACCCAGACCCGCTACCTCGCCACCCGCTTCGCCCGCGCCGTCGGCGTCGACCTCTCGCACGCCGCGGTCGAGCACGCCCGCCGGGCCGGCAGCGGCGGCGACGTCGAGTTCCAGCAGCTCGACCTGACCGACACCGACTCCGTGCGGGCCCTGCACGAGCGGCTCGGTGACAGCCACGTGTACATGCGGGCCGTCATCCACCAGAGTGAACCGGACGCCCGCGCCGCGGTGGCCTCCGCCGTCGCCGGCCTCATCGGCGCCGAGGGACGCGCGTTCGTGGTCGAACTCACCTCCGGCTCGCGCGACGTCCTCAAACGCGCGGCGGCCGACCCGGGCGGCCCGCCGCCCAAGCTGCGCCGGGTCTTCCACCACGGCCTCAAGCCCGCCGACGCCGACGACGCGGAGATCCCGCGGGTGCTCGGCGAGGCCGGCCTGAAGGTGCTCGCCGACGGCGACACCACCCTGCCGCAGACCGAGTACTTCGCGGACGGCACCCGCATAGACCTGCCGGCGCGCTGGTTCGTCCTGGCCGGGGAGTGAGCCGGTCCGCCGGTCTGCTGCCGGACCCGGTCCCGTCCGGCGGGCCCGTGCCCGGCCGGCCGGGCAGGCCGC
>NZ_JBFAET010000110.1:0-31348 GCF_040642095.1 Streptomyces sp. NPDC020362 | reverse complement strand
CTCGTCGGACTCCCGCTCCGCGGGAGCGAGGCAGTCCGCTGCGCTCCCTGCTAAATCTGCGGGCGGAGCCCGCAGATTGACGCTCCCTCCGCTGCGCTCCAGGAGCGAGGCCGCTCCGCGGCTCCGGCTGGGCGGAGCCCAGCCGGAAGCGGCCATCGCTGCGCGCTGGCCGCAACCCCGCACTCCGTGCGGGGCAACGGGCCACGCTCCGCGCGGCCCGAGCTGGCAGCAAGGGAGGGGCGGTGGGGTGAGTCGCGCGAAAGGCCGGTCGAGTCGGGGGGCACGGGGGCAGAGTGACGGGACGTCAGGCTACTTTCAGGAGTGGCCATAAGGTCGCAGTAACAGAATTCAGTCGCGTTTGAGCGGTTTACCTGGTCCCGGATGCTTCAGTTTGAAGCATCCGATAGACTCTGGACTCAGATAGCAGCATCGTTAAGGGAGCGAGGCTGGTTTTCGATCACCCTTACCCGCTACTGGTCCGAAGTTTGTGCCCCGGTCAGGTGAGGTTCACCATAGTCGATCACAAGCCGTCTACGTGCAGGTTTCCTGTTACCTGCCGCGTGATCCCCCATGCTTGGCTCCCAGGAGAAGGAAGATCAGAATGGCAGTGAGGGATCTCCGTCCCCATCAGCGGGAAGCCGTGGACGCGGTACTGCGGAAGATCGAATTGCCTGCACGATCGACTGTGCCTGAGCGCGGACTCCGCACTCAGGTGATCATGGCAACCGGAACAGGCAAGACCCTCGTGGCCACCCGGAGCGCTGACGAGCTGCGTGCGGGCCGCGTGCTGGTGCTCGTCCCCTCGCTGGATCTGCTCGCCCAGACCGAGGCCGCGTGGCGCGAGGGAGGCCGCACGGGCCCGATGATCGGGGTGTCCTCCCTGCGCGGTGAGGAAGCGGCTTTCCCTAACACCACAGACGTGCAGGAGCTGGTCGACTGGGCACGGCCGTTCGACAAGGTCACCGTGTTCGCCACATACGCCTCGCTCGGCCTCGGCACGCTGGAGCGCGCCCACAAGGCCGGCCTTCCGGGCTGGGACCTGATCGTGGTCGATGAGGCGCACCGGACATCGGGGCGGCTGGGCAAGCCGTGGGCCGTCGTCCACGACAACACCCGCATCCCGTCCCTGCGCCGCCTGTACATGACCGCCACGCCCCGGCTGTGGCAGCTGGACGAGGACCAGGAGCAGGGCGTGCCGGGCGAGCTGGTGGCGTCGATGGAGGACGATGCGGACGGTCCGTTCGGGACTCGCTGCTACACGCTGACGCTGTCGGAGGCGATCGACCGCGGGATCTGCGCGCCGTACCAGGTGGTGTGCGTGGACATCACCGACACCCAACTCCAGGCCGCGCAGCTCCTGGGCGCTGAGGGCCGCTCGGACAAGGTCCGCGGAGCCCGGCTCGCCACGCTCCAGACCGCCCTGATGAAGGCATCCTCGGAGGAGAACTTCCGGCGCACGCTCGTCTTCCACCACGTCGTCAAGGAGGCCGAGGCCTTCGCGGCCGGCCTCCCCCACGTCGCCGCGCAGCTGCACGCCGCGGACCCCGAGCTGTACCCCAAGACCATCTGGGCCAACTGGCTGTGCGGCGAGCACAAGCCCAACCACCGGCGCCGGGTGCTGGGCGAGTTCGCAGCCGGGATCGCCACGGACGGCACGGTCGTGGAAAAGGGCTTCCTGGGCTCAGTGAAAGTGCTGGGCGAGGGCGTCGACACCAAGAACTGCGACTCCGTCTACTTCGCCGACGTACGCGGCTCCATGCCCGACCTCGTCCAGGCCGTCGGCCGCGCACTGCGCATGCAGCCCGGCGAGGGGAAAGTGGCCAGCCTGGTCGTGCCGGTCCTGCTCGGCCCCGGGGAGACGGCCGACAACATGCTCACCTCCCGGGCGTTCGGCGGGCTGGCGAAGCTGCTGGAAGCACTCAGGGCGCACGACGCCCGCGTCGTGGAACAACTGGCCGAACCCCAGACCCAAAGCCGCTCCAAAGGCGTACAGACACGCAGCAGCAGCCAGGAAGACGAAGGAACCGACAGCGACCGAAGCGACCGGCTGTCGGTACCAGCCCAGGCCCTGCTGAAGTTCTCCACTCCGCGCGACCCGGCCACCCTCGCCGCCTTCATCAACCTCCGCGTCCTCAACCCCGAACACGCCCACTGGCGCCGAGGCGTGGAGGCCGCCGTCATCTACGCCCGCCAGCACGGCGACCTGAAGGTGCCGTTCACGTACCGCGTGCCCGGCGGTGACGACCAGGCGGTGGAGGCCGAGGGGTGGCCGGCCTCGCTCGCCAACTTCCCGCTGGGGCAGTGGATCGCCGACGCCCGCCGCTTCTACGCCCGCGGGAACATGGACACCGACCGCATCGAGCAGCTGGAGAAGCTCGGCATGGTGTGGTCGCACTTCGACGTCGCATGGGAAGAAGGACTCGCCGCCGCGCGCGGATGGGCGGCCGAGGCCGGCCACCTCCTGGCCCCGACCGACGCCACACACCAGGGCTACCGGGTAGGCATCTGGCTCAAGAACGCGCGGGCCGCCGCCCGCAAGGCTGCCGAGATCGAGCAGCGGCGTACCGAGGGCCTGCCAGTATCGGCGACCGGGGCGCTGTCAGAGGAACGGCGCGAACAGCTGGAGGACATCGACCCCTCGTGGTGCCCGGCCTGGCCGGTGGAGTGGCAGCGTGCCTTCCACCTCGTCCGGCTCCACTTGGAAGCCGGCGGTGCCCTGCCGATGGAGCCGGGCGACGTCGTACACCAAGGCGAGGACCTGGGGCGGTGGGTGCGCTCGGTGCGGCTCGGCTGGGGTCGGCTCACCAACGTGCAGCAGTGGATGTGCGAACACATCCTGGGCATCGAGCCCACCACCGAGGACGAGAAGCCGAAACCGCGCCAGACGCAGGCCGACAAGTGGGCCATGAACTTCGCGGCCGCCAAGCAGTACTACGAGCGCGAAGGACACCTCAAGGTCCCGCGCAAACACACCGAACGGATCACCGTGGGTGGCGGTGCCGAGGACGGTGGCGGCGGCGAGAGCCAGGAGGCCCGGGATCTGAAGCTGGGGGCATGGATCAGCAACCAACGGAGCAGAGCCGCGACGCTGTCGCCAGACCGGGTGGAGCAGCTGTCCGCCATCGGCATGCGCTGGACATAACCGCATTGCGGTCGTCGTTTTGGGGCCCGTGCCGATCGGTGCGAGCCCCAAAGCATTTCGCGGAAGGCGTCACCCTCCACAGTCGTAGGCGTAGTTGGCCTTGCCTCCTGCCAGGCTCCAGGTGAACCGGACCGTCTTTCCCGCCTCAATAAAGCCGCACCCCGGGTCCGGCCACCTGTCGACTTGGATGGTCGCGTGTACGCGTCGTGCACAGTTGTTCTTCACGTCGGCCCACTTGGCGTACGGCGTCACCGTGTACTGGCCCTGGGCCGCGATGGGGGCACAAGGAAGCCTCGCCACGTCCGCCTCTGCAACTGCCGCGTCTGCCGCGGGCGCGACGAGCCCGATGGTGAGCAGTGATGCTGCGGCAGCTGCTGTGACACGAGCCGCAGTACGGATGATCTTGCGCATAGTAGTCCTTCCGGGATGTGCGCCAGCGGGCGTTGTTGCCCGCTGGCGCAGTTGGTTTGGCCGCCGTCCCCGCGTGGGCAGGGATCGCCGACGTCCCCTTCGCTCCAGCCGGGACGAAGCCAGCGGCATGAGAGATCGCAGTCTTTCGGGTGGTGTGTGAGCGGTGTTGCCGGAGGAGCTCCCCCGGTCCCCCGCCTCCGGCAACACCCACTCACCTGCAAGAACACCGACGTAACCCGGCTTCCGGGATCCGGCGGCGCCTTGCACTGAAAGTCTGGGGCCCGGCTGCACCCGGCCGAACTCTTTTAGGCTCCAGCTCAATGGTTGCGACGCTCAGCTTTCGCCTTGAGGTCACCGATCTCTCGGCAACTTCGTTCGCCTGCAGTCCGCTCACCGAAGCGGTCCTGAGTCTGCGGACCTGGGTTAACCCGCCGGCAAAATACCCCTGGCACCAGGCCTGGCTCCGGCACATGCGCCCGAAACTGCAGGAGCTCGACGTCGAGCTCCTGCGTTCATTGATCGCGCCGCCGGGATACTCTCCTGACTGCCTCACACCACGGCCCACCCGCCCGTGGACCGGGTTCACCGAAGGGCTGGACATCGTCCGGAACACACCGCCGGACATCGTGCAGCGCGACATCGAGATCGCCTATCGCAGCGCCGGATACCCTCTGCCACGAGTCCTCCGAGAGGCCATCCGCCAGCCGGACGAGCTCTTGCAGCGCATCACCAGCGCCCTGCAGCAGTACTGGAGCCGCTGCTTGGAACCAGCCTGGTGGCCTCGGGCCCGATCGGTCCTGGCCGCCGACATCGTCCACCGTGCTCGCACGCTGGCCGAGCGCGGCGCCGACGGCCTGTTCGCCGACTTGGACCCCCGGATCAGCTGGCGCGACGGGATCCTCACGATCCGCGACGAGAACCTGCGGCCAGACTTCTTCGACAGCTGTTCGGGCCTGGTAGAAGTCGGCGGACGAGGCCTCGTCCTCAACCCCTCGCTCTTCGCCAGGGGAGCGTTCCCCGAAATCATCCCCGACGGCCCGCCGGTCATCGCGTATCCCGCGCGAGGCCGAGGCGATATGGCCGAATACAGTGTGGCCGAAGGCTCACCGACACTGCGCAAACTGCTGGGAGCGGCGCGTGCACAACTGCTGGTGCTGCTCAGTGAACCGGTGACGACCTCAGGTCTCGCACAAAGACTCGGTGTCACACCCGGTGCCGTCAGCCAGCACCTGTCCATCCTGCTGGCGGCGGGGTTGGTCACCCGTGCCCGACACGGCCGCAACGTCCTTTACGAGCGCACCCCCCTGGGCACCCAGCTGTGCCAACCCGACACGTGGCCCCGGAAGGGACAGGGGTGACCCGGCTCCAGTGATCACAGGGGTCCCGTCACGGCTTCTCAGAAGTCAGGCGGCGCTGAACTCGGGCGCGGCCACCACCCGCCTCCACCCACTGGGGGCCGCCCAGGACGGCCTTGGGATCGCCGATGACCGCGCCCTGGAGAGCCACGATCAACTCGTGGTCGCTGCAAGCGGTGCCGAGGGCCTCGTCCCGGCCCTGGATATGCACGGCGGCTCTCCGGCCGCCCGGATGGGAGGGCCGGTATACGGCAATCGGCGCATTGACCCCGCTCCCAGCCTGCTCCCGGCCGATACATGCAGCGAGCCAGCCGGGCCCGGTCAGGGAGGGTCGCCGGTCCGGTCGAAGGGGGCCGGGCCGCCGAGGCGCGAGTCGTACAACGCCCGGCTGCCATCAGGCTCGCCCTCTCGTCGTCTGCGCCCGGCCGTGGATGGGACCAAGCCCCCGGGCCCGGTCAGGTGGCGGGCGACGGCCGGTTCCCGTGCGGGTGCAGGCGGTCGGTGAGGAAGGCGAGGATCTCGTCGCGGGCCCGGACCGTGGGGTGGCCGGCCTCGTCGACGAGATGGGCGGTGACGACGCTGTGCGGGGTGCCGACCAGGTCTGCGAAGAAGGGCGACGGGGCCGGGTTGGCGGCGCTGTCCGGCAGGACGCGCCCGTCGAAGGCATCGCCGAGCAGCGCGCGGTAGGCGGCGAAGCGCTGCCCCGTGCACCAGCGGTCGCCCTCGAAGCGGTAGGCGAGGACGGTGAGTTGGTCGCGGTCGAGGCGGTCGCGCACCGCGCGCGCGTCGGCCGCGTCGAGTTCGAGTCCGCCGGGGTCGTCGAGCGGCAGCGACGGGTGGTTGACCACCGGGGCGATCACCGCCGTCTCCAGGGCCATGGTGAGGGCGAAGTTACCGGTGAAGCACAGGCCGATTGCACCCACCCCCGGCCCACCGCATGCGGTGTGGGCCTGGCGCGCCAGGCCGCGCAGCCAGAGGGTCACCGGGCTGGTGCCGCCCCCGGCGAAGGCGCGGAACTCCGCGCTGACACAGGCGCGGCGGACGACCTCGCGTCCTGCCTCGACCGTGGGAAAAGCGCCGTCTGTCCCGAACAGGGAGGGCACATGGACGGTGAAGCCCGCGTCCCGCACCCAGCGCGCGAGCCGCAGGACGTCGGGGCTGATGCCCGGCATCTCGGGCAGCACCACGACCGCGGGCCCGGCCCCGGCCACGTACACCGTCTTCTCCGCCCCCTCCACGGCCACACTCCAACGGGAGAAGTCGGTGATCGGATCGTCGTCGCTCATAGGGGCAGCCTGGTCCCCGGGCCGGACACTGGGTGAGGGGCGAGATCGCCAAGATAAAGGGTAATCTCGCCACACGCGAGGAAGGCGAGCGGTGCGCGGACGGCGAGACGGGGCCGGGGACACCAGGGGGTAGGGCAGCGATGGCGGAGGCGGCGCGGCGGGCGGAGGACGGTGTGGATCCGGGCGCCGGTCCGGGTGCGCTGCGGATCGGGGTCCTGGCGTACCAGGGCTGCTTTGCGTCCGAAGTGTTCGGCGTCCCTGACCTGTTGACGATGGCCGGGCATGTCGCCGGACCGGACGCGCCCGGCTATCAAGTGTCGGTCGTCTCGCCCCGTCGCCGGGTCACCGCCTCGGGCGGCGCGAGCCTGGACGTGCGTCCCGTGCGCGAGGTCGACGTCCTCGTAGTCCCCGGCTTCGAACTGCGCCCGGACACGGACCTCGATGCGCGGCTCGCCCGGCTCGCCCCCGAGATCGCGGCGATCCGCGCGCAGGCCGCCGCCGGCACCGCCGTCGTCTCCCTCTGCGTCGGCGCGTTCCTGCTCGCCGAGGCTGGGCTCCTCGACCGGCGCCAGGCCACCACCTCCTGGCTGCACGCCGGCGAACTGGCCAGGCGCTGCCCAGACGCCGACGTGCGGCCCGAGCACCTGGTCGTCACCGACACGGGGGTGACGACCACGGCCGCCTTCAGCGCCATGTACGACTTCGCTCTGGACTTGATCCGCCGGCACAACGGCGCCCGGGTGGCCCGCACCACCGCCCGGGTGGCGCTCGTCGACGATGCGAGGGCTTCCCAGACCCCCTACGTCGACCCACGGCTCCTCCCGCAGCCCGGCCGGGAGTTCTCCCAGCGGGTCATGCGGCGGCTCGACCAGAACCTCGCCGAGCGGTACGACCTCGCCGCGCTCGCCAACGCCTTCCGGGTCAGCACCCGCACGCTGCTACGCCGCTTCGCCGAGGAGACCGGACGCAGCCCACTGGCCCATCTCCAGGCCTCCCGCGTCCGCCGCGCCCGCCATCTCCTGGAGACCACCGACCGCACCGTCGCCGCCATCGCTGCGGCTGTCGGCTACCAGGACCCCGGCACCTTCGCCGCCCTCTTCGCCCGCCACACCGGCCACCGCCCGAGCGCCTACCGAGCCGCCTTCCACCGCACGGACCACGCGTCCACCCCGGACGACGGCGTCTAAAACGTGTTGCAGAAGTCCGTGAGCGGGCAGCGCGGTGTGCTTGCTGGTGGTTGTCGATCATGCGGTGAGGGCGACGTTGTACATGCGGGCGATGGCCTGGACAGCGTGATGGAGGCCGTCGCCGCGCTGCCGGCAGTCGCGGAGGATCTTATGGTTCTTCATCCGGGTGAACGTGTGCTCGACGCGGGCGCGGACTTTGCGGTGCTCGGCGTTGTCTTCCTCGTGCAGGGGCAGCAGCGGTCGCTTGCCCTTGCGGCGGTGCGGGACGACGAGGCCAGTGCCCCAGTAGGCGCCGTCGGCGAGCACCGTGGCCCCGGCACACGCCTGGGCCAGGCCGGTGTCCCGGAAGGCATGGGCGTCTGCCACGTTCCCGGCCGCCTCGGGCCGTTCCTCACCGTCGGCCAGGCCATAGCCGTCTGCGGCCGTGCGCACCAGGGTTCGTTGTCTTGTTCTCCTTGCAGGTCACCAAGACAGGGTGTCCCTTGACCACGGTGGTGCCCGGAAGCGGATTCTGGTGCGACACCACCATCCCGCCGTCCGGGGGCGGTGCGTCGGTCACCGGCTTCAGCGCTGTTGTACCCGGCATCCGGGTCGCCTGATCCATAGTGTGACCCCGCAGATCAGGGACGGTCTCGGTACCCGCCGAGGCGGTGAGCAGGTCGTGGGCCTGGTCGGTCGGCTTCGAGGAGAAGCAGAACGCGGTGGCCGAACCGGCGGCCGCGGCGAGCGCGCCGATCAGCGTGGTGCGCAGCGTGGTGTCGTTGGTAACGAACGCGAGTATGGAGAAGAGCAAGAGTCCGGCGACCAGGCTGAGCGCGATCCAGCTGCGCACATCTGCGCTGGCCCTTTTCGCCAGCAGGCCGATCAGGAGGATCACCACGGCGATGATCAACAACGCGTAGAGTCCCTGCTCCCAGGTCAGCGCCTGAACGGACGTCGTGCCGATCGGCGCGGGGGACGTGGAGGGTGAGGGCGTCGGCGTCGGAGATGCGTCCAAGACCAGAAGTCGGGGCGCAGGATGCCTCCCGGGACGCCCGCACGGACCTGACAGTTCAGTCCGACGGTAAGCGCCGCCTGGCTGAAAGCCCGGATGCAACACCGCCACCGAGCAGGAGACCAGGACGAACGAGTGACTGGCCGGCCTTCGCCTCCCCACAGCTCGTGTGCCAGACCCTGCGCCCGCCCGGCGGCCTTTCCGTGAACCCCCCCGGCGCTTGGCTCCCACGACAAGACCGCCACCCGGCTCGTCACCGGATCCGGCGAAACCTGGAGCCGATATGCCCCCGGCGACCACACACGGTGCCACCAGGACAGGCCTCACTGAGGAATACGCGACACCTCAACATGCGAGCCCACCAGTCCCAGGTCCGGTATCCGCCCCGAGCTGGATGCGGCTTTGAACGACCCGATGAAGCTCGCGCGCGATACGGGAGATCAACCGATACTCACTCGCCCGTATCGACCACCGCACCAACTCCATCGAGATGCACCGGTCGGTCCAGCGTCCTGATCAACCGAATGAGCCCGCAGGAGCAGAACCGCATGCGCGAAGGCGCCCACGCCCCGATGGCGTCCGCCGATCCGCGGACCCCGACCGACCCGGAGAGCTGGCCACGCTGTGCAGAGCTGTACACGCACGTCATCGCCTCTGGCGCCATCGACTCCGACCAGCCCTGGGTACGCCAGCTGGTCATGAACATCGCCAAGTACCTGTACCACTGGCAAGACCACGGCGTCTCCCTGGACTTCTCGCAGACCGCCTGCAACGCCTGGGCAGGGCGCAGGCGCAGGGTGCGCATGCGGGGCGTGCAGCAGTCCCAGCTCTTAGGACTGCCAACAAAAGTGGTGGGCTTGACCTGGTCAGAGGTCGGTGTCGTGCACGAGGCCGCCGGGTAGCGGGACGTGGTCAGCCGCGTAATCGCACGCGACAAACCCGGCGACGTCGGCGATCATCCCCGGGATACTGGTCGCTCATGGATGAGGTCAAAGTCGTCGTCGCCCATTCCGAGCGCGCGACCCTGCGCGTCGGTGACGTGTTCTTGAAGGTGGACGCCGATCAGGCGCGCATCGACGTCGAGGTCGAGGCGATGTCCCTCGCGCCGGTCCCGACCCCGGAGGTCCTGTGGCGCAAGCCGCCCGTGCTCGCGATCGCCGCGCTCCCGGGGACGACGCTTGGGCGCCTCGGCGGGCCGTCGACCGGGTCACCGGCGGCGTGGGCCGCGGCGGGCGCCGCCATCCGGAAGCTGCACGAAGCGCCCCTGCCGCCCCTGCCGGGCCGGGCCGGGCGGAGCATCGTCGCGTTGGCGGCGGAACTCGACGACGAGTGCGAGTTGCTCGTGACGAACGGTGTCCTGCCCGCCGACCTGGTCACCCGCAACCGCCAGGTCGCCGAGGCCGCGCTCCGGCCGTGGACTCCGGCGTTCACGCACGGCGACCTGCAGATCGCGCACGTCTTCGCCGACGGCGACGAGGTCACCGGCATCATCGACTGGTCCGAAGCGGGCCAGGGTGATGCCCTGTACGACCTCGCCACCTTCACGCTCGGACACGAGGAGCACCTCGACGACGTCGTCGCCGGCTATGGCACCGACGTCGACCTCGACGTGATCCACGCGTGGTGGTCGTTGCGAAGCCTGCTGGCAGTTCGCTGGCTGATCGAGCACGGTTTCGACCCGTTCGCGCCGGGCTGTGAGGTCGACGTGCTGAGATCCCGGATGTGAGGCTGCGCGGGCCCGACTGCTGTGAATGCGTTCTGACGCATCGAGCAGGCCATCCCCTGGGGCAATCGCCCGCCCTTACTCCCGACAAAGTGCGGTGCACAGTCGTCGCCAGCAGATGACGTGCAGCCGAGGGTGACGAACGCGTGGTGGATGTCGTCGCGGGTCTCCCAGCGGATGCGCAGGCGGCGGAACCAGTGCAGCAGCACGATCGCTCCTTGCACGACCCAGCGGTACACGCCCAGGCCGGAGCCGTGCCCGGTGCCGCGCCGGGCGAGGTGCGGGGCGATCTGGAACCGGCGGACCTTGTCCCGGTAGACCTCGTGGTCATAGCCGCGGTCGGCGTACAGGTGCCTGGGGCGGCGCAGTGGCTGGCCGCGCTTGCCGCGGATCGGCGGGACGGCCTGGATCAGCGGGATCAGTTGGGTGACGTCGTTGCGGTTGCCGCCGGCGGTGATTGCCGCGAGCGGGATGCCGTGCGCCTCGACGATCAGGTGGTGCTTGCTGCCGGCCTTGCCCCGGTCCACCGGGGACGGCCCGGTGGCCGGCCCGCCCTTCATCGCGCGGATGTGGCTCGAGTCGACCGCTGCGCGGGAGAAGTCCAGCAGGTCTGCGGCCCGCAGCTCGGACAGCAGCAGTTCGTACAGGCGCTGCCAGACCCCGGCCTCGTTCCAGTCCCGCAGCCGTCGCCAGCAGGTCATCCCCGAGCCGAAGCCCAGCTCCTGGGGCAGAAACCCCCAGCGGATCCCGGTGTACAGCACGAACAGGATCCCGCACAGCACCCTGCGACTATCCAGACGCTTACGACCCGGACGCCGCGGATTACGCGGGACGACCGGCAGCAGCGGCTCGATCCGCGCCCACAACTCGTCATCGATCTCCCACGGTCTGGCAGCGGTCTTCCTCGTCTCGACTGGCTCGCACCCCCTTCGGCCAGCATCAACGAGAACTGACACACCGTCATTCCCAGAGGTCCAGAAGCCTCTTTTTGATAGGAGTCTTAAGGCCTGTCCGACGGGTCCCGTGACGGGTCTGGCGGTGGATCGTTCCGTCCCGTGTGGGGCGGGGTGATCTTACGGACGCGGAGTGGGCTCGACCGGAGTCGCACCTTCCGAAGAACACAGGTCGGGGCGGGCGGTGTCGGAGTCACCGCACAGTCATCAACGGCATTCTCTTCCGCCGGCGAACTGGCATCCCGTGGCGAAACCTGCCCACGCGGTTCGGGAAAGGGAAGACGGTGCATGACCGCCACCGGCGTTGGTCGGCGGACGGCACATGGGAGCGGATCCTTCGGGCTGTCCAGGCCGACGCAGACGCGGAGGGGCGGATCGACTGGAGCATGGTGGGCGTGGATTCCACGGTGTGCCGTGCCCACCAGCACGCCGCCGGGGCCTGTCACCGGCCGGCATGGGTTCCTGGATGGCGCAGGCGGCCAGTCCCGCACCGGCCTGACGAGGCGGTGGGCCGCTCACGCGGCGGTTCACGACCAAGATCCACCTGGCGAGTGACGGCGGATGCCGCCCGCCGTCCATACTGATCCCCCCGGACAGTGGGGTGATGCGCCGCAGTTGATCCCGGTCCTGGACCGCATCCGTGTCCCACGCCCAGCGGGCGGGCACCACGGACCCGCGTGACCATCTGTGCGGCGATAAGGCGTACAGCTCCCGTCGGAACCGCTTCTACCCGCGGCGACGGCAGATCCGGCACACCATTCCCGAGCGCAGGGACCAGCAGGCCAACCGCCAGCGGCGCGGCAGTCGAGGCGGTCGTCCCGCGGGTTTTGACCGGGCGCCCTCTACCCGCAGGAACGAGGTTGAGCGGACCATCAACGCGCTCAAGGGCCTCCGAGCTGTGGCGACCCGGTACGACAAGAGAGCGTTCGTCTTTCACGGCACGGTCACCGTCGCCGCGATCCGGCTGTGGATCCGTCAGTGATCCGCCGGACAGCTCTCAGGTCTGCTGTCCGGCAGGTCTGCCGAGGCCGGCCTGCTCCCACGGCACTCCCCCATGCGGTGGATCTCCATGACGGCGCCCCCGCCGCACGGGGGAAGCGGATCATCCGTCAGCCCGATCCCTGCGCGCTGCGGATCCAGAACAGTGATCCCATGTCAATCAGCGAGACGAGTCCAACGACGGCGGTCGAGGGGACCGACCGGCCTGTGCCGCTCTGGGCAGAGCGCATTGCCCGCGAGGTCTGTGCGAGCGGTCCATGCGCGGACCCATGTCTGGAGCCCCGAGTTCTCCCAGTCCGCACGTCCGATGAGAACGACGCCGGCCCTTCCGCCGTTTCCCGGCAGTCAACTGTGTTGAGGACGATGAGGGATCATCTGTGACGATTTGGCTCATGTCGTTCCCGGCGTTCGCGTGTCTACTGGTCTTGTTCGCCCTGGTCGAGAGCGCGTGGCGATGGTTCACGGGGCTGGGCTTGATTCCGTGGCTGAGCAGGCGCACGGGGCGGTCGTTGTCGAGCATTGCATTCGATGAATTCACGGCGGTCGTCAACGGAAACAAGACTGCAGAGCTGGAACAGCGGCGGGTGGAGCTGCTGCGGCGGGACGACGAGAGCGACGGTGCGCCGCCTCGCTCCAGCATCGACCTGGCCAAGGGCACCGCGTTTATCCTGTTGCCACAGGAAGCGGACAGCCCGTGCGCTGACAGGCGCGATGCCCGTCAGGGCCGGCGGTGAGACGCCACCCGGAGGGAACGGGCGCAGAACCGTCCACGCTGTGGGGGCGCATCGCATGCTTGTGGGCGGCCGCGTTCGCCGTGTTGCACTTCTACTGGGCCGTCGGCGGTGATGTGGGGCTGAGCATCTCCGCCGGTCCACTGGCCACCGAGCGCCCGCTGTGGTTCGTCGTAGCCGGTATGTGGGGTGTGGGTGCGCTCTGCCTCCTCGGCGCCCTGCTGGCATGGCTGCTTGCCCGGTCCAGGCTCCGGGGCCTTCCCGCTCTGCTGGCAAGGCGGCTGGGGTGGGGCGTCAGTGCCCTCCTGCTGGCCCGTGGCATCGGCGTCGAGGTGCTGCTGCTGACCAACCCAACACACCTGGATACCTCCGTGAGCGCGGGGCAGCGGGCCTGGACACTGGCCCTCTGGAACCCTTGGTTCATCGCCGGAGGACTGGCCTTCGGCCTCGCCGCCCTTTGGTCCCGCAGGCATACCGTCGCAGAACCGCCACCTCCGTCCAGACGCTAATTGCTCCGGCAGCCAGCCCACAGCCCCACTACTCCAACAGCGGCAGGTCACACACCATCAGACGGGATGGCTCCCAATTTCGTTGCCGGACCGGCGGCACCCAATCTCACCGCCCCACCGGCCCTGCTTCACCTTGTCGAAAACACTCCACTATGGCGTGGGAACGGTGAGCCAACGTGTCCTACACCTTTGCGCTGAGCCTGCTGTCCGAGACGTTCGTGCTGCTGTGCCACGGTTTGATACGCCCGCGAGGCGAGGCCGTGCCGGGCTGGGTACGATGCTCCGCGGCCAGCCCCGCCTTTCGTGGTGATCGCGCCCGGGACGCTCAGGGGGCTGCTCTTCACCGCGCTGATGGTCGACTGGGCGCCCTGCACATTGCGCTCGGGAAATGATGTGCCGAGCGCCGAGACCAATGACCGCCACCTCAACCGCAGCAGCAAGGACGGCGGACCCGCAGGCTTCGACCAGGCACGGCAACCCCGCTGACCTATCGGACACGCCCTGAAGCCTGTCTGACAAATGATCACCTGGCTGGTTCGCGGAGCCAGAGGATTAGGGAAGCTAGGACGATTCCCGCGCGATAGCGAGCGCCGAGCTTGTCGAATCGTGTGGCGATCGCCCGGAACTGCTTCAGGCGCGCGAAGCATCGTTCGACGACGTTACGGTCACGGTAGGCGACGCGGCCGAAGGCGGGTGGTCGGCCACCGAGGCTTCCTCCGCGTCGGCGGTTCGCCGCTTGGTCGCGGCGCTCGGGGATCGTCGCGATAATGCCGCGGCGCCGCAGAAGGTGCCGGATTGACCGGCTCGAGTACGCCTTGTCGCCCAGCACTTGCTCCGGCGTCATGCGCGGGCGACCCGCGGCGGCGCGCGGGACGCGGATGCCGTCAAGGACTCCGGCGAACGCGGTGGCGTCATTGACGTTGCCGGGCGTGAGCACGATCGACAGCAGCAAGCCCCGGCCGTCAACGGCGAGATGGACTTTGGTGGTCAGTCCGCCTCGGGAGCGGCCGAAGCCTGGCGCGTCTGCGAGCGGCCCGGATCTTCCAGTTCGTCCCCGCCTGCTGCCCCTTTTTTTTGCGCGGGCCGACGGCGTGCCGGTGGGCCCGGTTGATCGTGGAACCGACGGACACGGTCCACTCCACCCGGCCCACCGCGTCGTCACGAACCTGGACGTGCTCCAGCAGCCTCCCCCAGGTTCCGACCGCCTCCCAGCGGGCGAACCGCTCGTAGACCGTCTGCCACGGCCCGTACCGCTCTGGCAGGTCACGCCACGGAGCCCCGGTCCGCAACCGCCAGAGCACACCGTTGACCACCTGCCGGTGATCACGCCACGGACGGCCGCGCCCGTCCACCGGCGGCAGCAGGAGCTCGATCCGCCCCCACGCCGCGTCCGTCAACTCGCCTCCACCTGCCACAAAATCAAATATCAGGGCAGTGCGCCGCGATTGCGTTCCCGGTCGGGGCGGTAGTGTGCGTCGCCCCCGGCACGGCACGGGGACCACCAGGAACAGCGAGGGGCGCGGGATGCTGCGGGGCACACAGGCAGTCTTCCTGGAGGAGCACCGGAATACACCGGTGCTGCTCGATTCGAAGCATGCCATCGACGCGATGATCGACGCGTTGATCCTCGCCGGCCCGCTGCACAACGCCGCCCAGCTGATGTCCCTCGATCGCCAAATGTCCCCGTCGGACATGCCGGACCACATCTTCCTGGTCGGGGTCAGCACCGGTGGACAGTCCGGCATCCTGTCCTACAGCACGGGTGAGGAGGGCGCTCTGATCCCGGCCGGCGAGGCCACCGCGCCGGTAGCGATCTACATGCTCAATACCCACCCCCGAGAGTCCCTGGAGCCGACGGAAGTCCCGATCGACCTCGTGCGCCAGGCCGTGAACGAGTTCGTCCCGTCCGGCGGTCAACGGCCCACGCGCCTTGAATGGCGCGAAGAGCGGAACTGACCCCAGGCAGGGTGGAGTTGGCCCCTCTGTAACCCCTCAGCAGACAGGCAAGACCGCCGTGCCCACCTGCCTCTGCCACATGATCGGCCGGACCAGTCCTACTCCGCCCACAGGACGAACCGCGTCGGTGTATCGGGGGCAGGCCGGTGTCGCTGGAAGGGAAGTTGTACAGGCGTGCTCTACCAGTAGTGGCGCCGGCCGCCGACTGCGTGGCCGAGGGAGCCGAGGAGGAACAGGACGGCTCCGATGAGGAGCAGGATGATTCCGATTGTCCACAGGATGCCGATGTTCAGGACGAATCCGACGACGAGCAGGATGATGCCAAGTGCGATCACGGCGCTCTTCTTTCTCCCGTTGCGCCTCGCCTCACGGGTGTGTTTGTCAGGTGGTGAGCAGGCGGTTGAAGAACGAGCGATAGTGGCGCAGGGCCCTGCGCAGAGCTTCGGTATCGACCTGCTCGCCTCGGCTCCACTGCTCTTCGAGGTTCTTCTTGTGCTCGTCGAACGTCGCGGCGAGCGTCTGCATGACCTTGGCGACCAGGTTGTCCGCGGCCTGCACCGCCTGGCGAGGATCGTCAATGAAGGCACCCTGGATGTTCTCCCACTCCTTACGGAAGCCTTCCTCGTCCTGCGATGTCAGCAGTTGCGGCATCTCGTCGGCGTCTGTGGTCCGTGCGCCCGCCGCCTCGTCCGCCACGGGGGTGGCCCCGTCGCGGGACGCGAGGTCGTCGGCCCTTCTGTCGTCGCCCTCGCTCGGGTAGACCGGGGGCGGTGGAGTGGTGTTCGAGTTCGACGCTGCGTCGGCCTTGCGGGGCTGGGCGAGGTCCTCCGTGGACAGCCCGCTGTCACGAGTGTGCGGTGTGTCGTGGCGTTGCATGTCTCCTCCGTGTCCGTTCGGTTCCGGCTGCCCGAAGGTCAGGCCGGGGCGTGGCGGGTCTGGCCGCCGTCGGAGAGAAGTTCGTCGAACAGCGCCCGGTAGTGCACCATGGCGCCGCGCAGTTGCTCGGTGGTGGCCTTGTGACTCGCGCTGAGTGTGTCGATCTCGTGGGCGGCTCGGTAGTGCTCGAGGGTGCGGCCGTGCTCGACGGAGAGATCCTTGAGCTGCTGGTCGTAGCTTTCGGTGGGGTAGCCGCGGTCCTGCATCAGGGAGGTCACCAGATGGTCCGCGTCGTGTACGGCGTCCTCGGGCCGGTCCACGAACTCGTGCTGCACGTGGTCCCAGTCCCGTGAGTAGCGCTCGCGGAGACGGTCGGGCAGAGGCTTGATGTCGAGTTTGTCGTGCCGTTTCTCGCGTGCGCTGAGCTCCCGCTCGGCGGCGAGCCTGCTGTCGGCGCCGTCGACGGTCCGTTCGTACTCGGGGCCGAAGCGCTGGCGCAGAGCCCGGTGCCGCAGGAAAAGAGCCAGGGCCGCGGCACTCAGCACGACGACCACTGCGACGAGAATGACGACCGCCAAAAGCATGCCGGTAGACATCTGACCGACCTCCTCATGGATGGGCGATATCCGCTGTGTCCCCAATTTGTGTTAATTGGTGCTTCACAGTCGGGCTTTGGGTCTCCTCTCTGCGGCAGGCGCCGACGCATCCGGAAGGCAAGCCCGGCCTCAGCATCGGACTCCCGAGACCGACCCCAGCAGCTCAGATCCCGCCGGCCCAAACCTCCCTGACAGCGAATGCCGGTCCGCCGCCGGTGCTGCGTGTTCTGGCGACGGCTGCGGTCAGTTGCTGCTGGACCGGGTCGGGCAGGGGCGCGCCTTGGACGGTGGTGACGACGTCCTCGGCGAGGCGGTGCAGTTTCGTGTTGGTGTTCTGGGACGCTGTGACCAGTACCTGCCACGCCTCGTCGGGGTTCAGACCGAAAGAGGCCATGAGGATGCCGCGCGCCAGGTCGATGTCCGGGTGGGTGCGCAGCGCGCGCCTCAGCTGGACGACTTCGGTCCGCAGGAGGTCGTCGTCGGTTACTTCGCGCGGCGGCCCGGGCTTTCGGGCGGGCAGGTCAGCATGCTCGTGGGCGGGGGAGAAGAGGCTGTGGATGTCGGTATAGGTCAGCAGTCGTTCGACGGCGGGGCTGGCCGTGGTGACGGTGACCGTCTTCCCCGCCGCGACTGCGTCGCGGCGGGCGGCCAGCAGCACGTTGAGTACAGAGCAGTCCGCGAAGTGAAGCTCGCTGAGGTCCAGGTCCACACCCTCGGCCGACCGCATGATTGCATCGCGCAGGGCGTGCCGGAGGCTCTGACAGTTGTCGAGGCAGAACTCTCCGCTCACGGTGACGGTCACGCGGATCCCGGCCGGCCCTGCCTGCACCGGCAGCGCGCCGGTGGACGGCGGTGTGCGGTCGGCTTCGTTGCTGGCGAGCGGTGTGTCCGGGGACGGTAGCGTCGTCATGCTCGCCTCCTCCGGTCCTCCGGGTTGTTCTTCTCCAGGCTCAGCCGCCTCTACGTGACACGTCAACCCCTACACGAATTGATTTTCGTGTTTTTGGGTGCGTGAACGTGTGGTCGTAACATGGAGTCGTGACAGAAGTCCAGGGAGTGCCCGAGCCGCACACGGGGTGGACGTTTCTGACCAATCACGCGCGCGTGCTGGCCAGCATCGCCGACAACCACCACGCGCGGGTCCGTGACATCGCGGCGCGATGCCGGCTCACGGAACGGGCCGTCCAGAAGATCATCGCGGACCTGGAGCAGGACGGATACCTCTCCCACACCCGCCACGGCCGCTCCAATCGGTACAGGATCGACCCGGACAAGGTGCTGCGCCATCCGGCCGAGGAGGGCGTGACCGTGGCCTGCCTGCTGTCGATGCTGGCCAGGGACGAGGACGAACGCCACGGCGCCGGCGACCATGCCCGGCCCGGTTCGTGAGGGGATACCGTCTGCCGCGACCTACAAGTTCTGCCCGCCGGTCAGAGAATGAGCCGCCGGCTGGCTGTCCGACGACGAGGAGACCGTGATGGAACCTGTAGGCGACGGCGCGAGGGCCCGCCCCTAGGCCCACTAAGCCTGGCTTAGGGCGCCTAGGGGCGATGCCCCTCCTATCAGACGCCGCCCACATAATCAAACATGTGCCCGAACCGTCTCCGGCTGAACGCCTCGCCAAGCAGCGCGCCCTCGAAGAGTGGCTTGCCTGGCAGCTCGACAGCACTCGCCGGAAGATCCGTGACGTCGAGCAGCAGACAGCCGTCGGGTACATGGTCGAGCGGAAGATCCACGAGGACCACCCGCTGGGTGCGACCGTCCACCTCGCCGACTGCACCATGGCCCAGCGAGAAACCCGCCCCCTCGACGCCGGCACCGCTCGCACGGTACTCACCAAGGACACCCGGTTCTTCCAGGCCTGCGAGTTCTGCTCACCCAGCTCGATACTCGGATTGGACGGCTAAGCGCTGCGCGGGCCTGACCCGCACCTTCTTCAGTTCGCCTTCTACAGGAGAAGCGGGCCCCAACGTGCGCTCCGTAAGCACCCGCGGCTAGAGATCTTCAACGGTGCGGGTTACGTCCGGTCCGGCCGTGACGGCGGTCGTGGGCTGCGCCATGCCGCGCCGGGGGCAGCAGACACGGGGCGCGGATGCCGAGGATACCGAAGACCTCATCCCTCGCCAGGCCGCGCAGTTCCGCCATGAAGGCGGAGTCCACCCGGCCGGTCCTGGACCACATGCCGCCGAGGGACTCGGCACAGTGCTGGGCCAGGACGCTGTTGAAGTCGCCGTCCCGTATGGCCCGCATCAGGGCCGCCTCGACGAACGGACCGGAGAGGAGCTCCAGAGCCGACGCCGCCTCCTCCTGCTCGTCCTCGCGCGCCGCGGGATCCTCGAGGAGGCGTACGAGCAGAACCGCACGCTCCTCATCCGGGATCTCCGGATCGCTCCACACCCGGCCCGGCGACGAGACCACCGCCGAGTCCTCATCCGCGGTGCAGAGCCGCACTTTCCTCAACAGCCTCCCCAGCCAAGTCCTCATCTACGACAGCTCCTCGATCCCGCCCACGATGCCGACGCCGATGCCGACCACTCCACCGACGACACCCCCCAAGATCCCGCCGACCACGGGCCCGACAGACCGGAGGTCAGCCCCGGACCCGGCACCGCAACCCGCGCCCGCGAGGCCGCTCGCCGGGCGGACACCATCGTGGAGGCCCTCTGGGTCCGCTCGGCGCGCCCGCCACACCGTAGACGTCGTAGGCAACAGTCGCAGCAACCAGCAGCCTGCCACCGACCTTGGCCTTGCCAGATCGATAGCTCCACCCGGCGCCCACGGCTTGTCCAAGACAATGGGCTCCTTCCCAACCCCAGCCGTCAAAGATCCCCAGACCGAGCACTAGGCCGTCCCGGCACTACCAGGACGGCGGCGTCCGAAGACAGCCCTACCTCAGCAGATGCGCCGGATCGAGAGCGACGGGCAACGGATCCTCAATGTCGATGGACCGGAGCTCACCGACGCCCTGTCGGAAGCCTTCCGCACAGTGAGCACCGCCCTCACGACGTACTCGGACGCGGTCACCACCGCCAAGAGCCATTACAAGAGCGGCAAGGCCACCGAGAGGAAACTGTCCGAGGTGATGTCTCGCGAGGCCACCGCGATCACACCGACGGCGCGGGCTGCCGAGCCCATGCGCCAGTGGGAGGATCTGCGGGCCACCACAGGGGTGCTGGACTGGTTCTCGGCGGTGACTGTTGACGTCGACGCGATACGCGAGGACGCCGAGCGGTACTACCACCAGACCAGCGACCACTACGGCGACGCCCTGCGCGTGGAGTCCGAAGCACGCGAGCAGTGCATCGCCGGCATCAAGGCGGCCTACCGGTCCCTTCCTGACTTCCAGAGTCCCATCATGGACCCGGGGCAGTTCCTGAAGAGTCTGGGGCCGCTGCTCACCGAGGCGCACCAAGCAAGCGACAACCCCTACGCGCAGCTGCCTGGCGCGGGGCCGAAGGTGGACGCCATCCCCACCATGGGCGGCGACGTCGTGGCGAATGTGATCCTGTCGCGGATCGAGACCCGCATCGACGGACTGCCGAAGGCCCAGGGCAACAACTACTGGATGTGGTCCAACGACGACGACAATCGTCGCGAGTACATCTCCGCCAACAGTGAACTCATCAGGGCCGCCGCACACGATGCCGGCCTGCCGCCCGAGATGGTCGCTGGCATCGCCTGGCAGGAGGTCGAGGGCGACCCCGGCTGGCTCGACGACGCAGCCTTCGCAGGACGGCAGATCCTTCCCGGACAAGAGGACCCCGACGACACCTCGATGGGTCCACTGTCCATCCAGGTGCGCCGCGCCGCCGAGGTGCTCGGCTACGACCCGCACCACCTCACCGACATGCAGCGGGACGTCGTCGGGGGCGCCATCAAGGACCCGTCGAAGAACATTTTCATCGCCTCGGAGTACCTGGCCCAGCTCAAGGCGGAGAGCGGTTTCGCCGACGTACCGCCGGAACAGATGACCCGAGCCCAAATGCAGGAACTGGCTGCCCGCTACAACGGCGGACCCTACTACGAGGACCCGAACGCCCAGGGATACGGTCGGGGCTTCGACAGGAAATTGGACGACGCGAAAGAGGCGCTGCGGTGAGCTCAAGCGCACATTCGACCACCGAGGTACGCGAGAGTCGACGGCCAGGGGTCTCCAGCCGGATCGGCACCGGTGTGTGTGCGGTCGTCCTCGCCCTGGCAACCTTGGTCACCGGCTACGTCGTACTCACGGCCTTCATGGTCGAGCCGGACGGCCCCTGGGACCGACAGGCCGTCACCAACTCTCATGTCGCGGCAGGCGTCGGCTTGGCCTTCTGCTCTGTGATGGCGCTGCTGACGTGGGTATTCGTCAAAGCCGAGTGGCTCCGCAGGTGGTGGTACGCCGTCCCCGTGGTGCTGGCACTCGCCGCACTGCTGCGGCTGACCCTGTTGGGGCCCGATCTCTGATCGATCATCATGGCCGCTCCCCGCCGGACTCCGCTGTTCAGCCGAATCACGCAGCGGAGTCCAGCGGAGCGTCGAAGGGCCTGCGCATGCCGCCTGCACGGAACACCTCGCCGCTCACAGGGACCCGTTGTAAGCGCGCCGGGCCTGGGAAACCGTCTCAGCAGACCGCCAACTGAGGCGCCATGACCAGCGAGTGCCGACAGCGCCCGCGTCGAGCACCCCGGCAACCGTTAACGGCAGAACTCTCCCGTTCGGGTCGGCTGCACCGAAGCAGAAGGCCTTCCGCGGGCGGCCGACCTGAATGGCGGTGCGGCCACGGCTGGACCCATCAGGTCGCCGTGCCTGTGCCGACGCCGCCACATGGTTGGTTTTCAGTTCAGGCCGAGCCGGCTCAGCGCAGTGGTCCAGTCGGAGACGATGGCCTGCTGCGCAACCTCACCCAACAGGACGGCCTGGACGAGCTGCTCGACTGGCTCGACGTCGTCTGCAACCTCGACTGGCATACCGCCGGCGTGTGGAGGCCGTACGCGGAGCGGGACGGCGACGACTGGATCCTCGACCTCGGCAAGATCCAGTCGTCGCTGGAGTCGTAAACGAACACCCACCGGGCGGTAAACGTGTAGGTCAGACGGCCTGCGCTACGGCGTGATGGTCACGGCGTACCACTCGTGGTCCAGGATCCGTTCGGACACGACGGCACGGCCGAGTTGTCCGCCGGCGCCGGTGTTCTCGCCCTGGGGGACGTGGCTGCGGACACACGGGGCGCCTGCGGGGTTCCGCTGGATCTGGACAGTCCACACGCCAGCGCTGACCAGTCGGGGGGTGATCTCCGCGCACAGAGAGCCGTTCGTTCCGCCTTGCGTGGACTTGGCGAAGGGGAACTCGTCACAGGAGTCGTCGGTGACAGTGGGATCCTTCACGAAGGGCATCGGGGCCCGGTCGCAGGACTGGGCGCGTCTGTTGTCAGCGTTCTTCTCGCTGGCGTCACGCTGGAGCGGTTTGTCCTTGGTGCCGAAATTGTTGCCCGTGAGGTTGTTCTGTGCCCACTCGTAGGTGACGGCAGCGGCCCCGTAGGAGGACTTGGGAATGTCCACGTTGGCCATGGTTCCGCTGACGATGCAGCCGGCGCCGGGGTAGGGCCTGGCGAGTTGGTCGTCACAGCGTACGTAGACGCCGTTCCAGACGCCGTTATCGCGCTCCCCTGGCTCGGTCTCGTTCACGGAGTACACGTCCGTGTAGTAGGTGGGCAGGATGTCCGTGACGCCGTCCTGGGCGACGTCGGACCAGTACAGAAGGAAATCGTGTTTGCTCTCGCCGGCATTGAGGAGAACGTGTCTGCCGTCCCAGGCGTGGGGCTTGTTCATAGTGCACTGTCCGGAACAGGTAGCCCTGAGAGCGAACTCTATGGCGCCGACCCTGGAGGTTACTTCGGTGGCAGTGACGGTGACGTCTTCGGTCCAGGCTCTGCCTCTGGCATTCGGGCTGGCCTTGGTGACGACCCGCATGGTGGCGTGGCCGATCTCCTCCCCTGGCTTGCTGTAGAGCGTGTAGGTGACGTCGTGTTGGATGCAGTAGTCGTGGCGCGTGGTGGCGAACACACCGTTGGTGGAACCGGGGCAGCTGGTCTGTTCATCCGCCCGGGTGTGAGGGGCGAAGGTGCGGGATGTGGCGGGGCCTACCTCGGTACAGGCTGTGACCGCTCCTTCCTTCCATGCCTTGGAGCCGGGAGCAACCGCTTTGCACTTCGTGTGAGGGCCACCGTGCTGGGTGGGGGCCGCGGGCTGTGATGAGGCGGCGGCGGTCGTGGTGAGGGCGGTGGTGGTGAGAGCGAGGGAGGCTACTGTCACCAGCAGACGTCTGACGCGTTTCAACACAGTCTCCTTCCGGAGTGGTCGGTGAACGAGCAGATCCCGCACCCCGCCCACGTGGGAGAGATGCGGAACCCGTCTGAAGCAGGAAGCGTTACGCCTTTGTCAGGACGTAGGTTCCGGAGCCGTCCTGCCTGCCGCTGCTGTACTGGCGCAGCGGCTGCCCGTCGGCGTTACGGTCGTGGCCGATCATGTAGCCGGTGTACTTGTTCTGGAGGCCGATCAGGTCGGAGCCGGGAACACCCCGGTAGATGTAGAACTTCTGGAGGTCGTCTGTCTTGCAGTCGGCCTGTACCAGGGGAGATCCCTCGTCGGCCGCGTTCTGCTCGCCGATGGCCAGGCACTTGTTCGACCCGGTGTTGATGAGGATGTTCTCGGCGATGCCGCCTGTCTGCGGACCACGGCACACCAGCCAGTCGTCCTGGTTACCGGGCCAGCTCTGGGAAGGGGCCCGCAGCGTGACGGTGTCACCCTGCAGGAGGCCCGGCGCGACCCAGAACAGCGACCGGTCCTGGGTGCTGATCTTGTACACGCCCTCGTCGCAGGTGAAGCCCGGCGGCAGGTTGGGCCTGGTCGGCGGGAACGGCCAGTCCGGCTTACCCGCGATGCGCGTCTCCACCGGCGCGGACGCCTTGTGCGCCTTCACCGGCGTGTGTCGGGCCCCGGCAGGGCTGCCGCAGTCTAGGAGATCCTGCGCCTTGCGCATGATGCTGCTGGCCGGCACCTTGTCCTCGCAGCGCACGGCGCCCTCTTCGAGGGTCGTGTAGGTGGTGTAGCTGCCGCTGTCGGGGCCTTCGACCCACTTCAGGCCGTAGGTGCCGTTGCCCAGGTCGGCACGGTTGCAGTTGAGGCTGCCGTACTGGCCGGTGACCTTCTTCGTGCCCTCGTAGAGGCCGTAGTAGCCGGGCTTGCGGAAGTCCCACGTGATCGACTTCGAAGTGCTGGACGTGGAGGTGTAGTTCACCTGCACGTTCAGGCCCGCACTCGCGCCGACCATACCGAGGGTCTCGACCTGGAAACTGCCCTGGACACTGGCATTGAAGCCGACCGACACCGAGATGGTCGTCTGGGTGCTGGTGTCGACGGTCTGGGAGCCCAGCGAGCCGTCGGTGACGTACCAGCCCTTGAAGTGCGTGATCGTCGGGGCGACTTCCACGCTCTTGATGAAGGGGTGACGCTTGCCGAGATCGGCGGCAGTACAGGCCTCACCGAGCTTGGCCTGAGCAGCGGCAGGCTTTGCCGGGGCGGCGGCGGCCGGTGGGGCCGCGCAGCTCATGGCGGCTATCGCGGAGGCAGCCGCAGCGGTGAAGGCTATGAGCCCTCTGCCGAAGCGGCCGGTCGATCTTATGTGACGCATCGTTGTCTTTCCCCCTTCGGCCGGCCCGCGCGCAGGCGGGTCCCCGGCCGGTGGTGTGGTCAGTGTGATGGTGCTGAGCACGAGGGAACGTAGGACCACCGGATGAAAGGATGATGACCGAATCAGCGAATTTGATTACGCCGGGGCGGAATGGCTTGTTCTCGGTTAGTACGCGCGGGCGTTGCCCGGGTTCACCGTGATGTCCGTCCAGCATGCGGCTGGCGGGCGCCGGTAGTGCCGGGAGCGGGTACAGCCGCGGGACGACCGGGCGTCTGCCGGACGCGGCAGACAGGGCACGGACCTGACGAGGGCGCAGACCCGCGCGCCAGCCCGGGGATTGAAGCCGGCCACGGCGGGCGCGGCCCGCGGTGCCTCGTTCCTGGTGCTGGCTCCCTGCACGGTGCTCGTATCCGGCTACGACGGATGGCTGCCCCCCGGAGAGCGCCGGACCAGTCATGAAATCCGGACAAGGCTGCTAATTCCGAACCTGGGTCCGATCAGTGGTTCCTACCATCCTGGTGATCTGTACGACCGCGTGACCAGCAAGGACCACACTGGAAGGGACCATCGGGAAACGCGCCAGACGCTGCCTGGTGGCGATAGCCTCACTCGCTCTCACCGCCGCCACCTTCACCACTACCGCCGTCGCCGCACCAGATGGACCACACCCCGTACCCGCCAAGCCGGGCACCACCATCTCGAACAAGAGCTGCACGCCGACCGCACCCGGCTCAAAGGTCCGCAAGCTGGGCGCTGGCTTTGTTCATGAGAACGGACAGCAGATGTTCACGGCTACGGGAGGCGTCAGAGCGCACCGAGGATTCGAACGCGGCTTGAGTTTCGACCCGAGAGGCGGCCACCAGGGCTTGGCAGGCGGTGTGCGGTGGCCCTGCCGACATCCGTCCGAACATAGTCGTGACGTTCCCGCCAATTAGTGTGCGGCGCCGACTGTGTCAGAGTCGCACAGGCAGCCTGGACGGCTCAGTGGTCGCCCGTGTGCGGGAGCACGGGACGTGGCAGTGGCTGATGCCAGTCGCCCAGCGTCGTGAGGAGAAACTGGCGGGCGAGAGAACGAATGTCGTCCCACGCCGAATCTGTGGCCAGAGCGTTGTCCCAGGGGCCGGCGCGGCGGGTGACGTCGATCTCGCCGATGCGACGGCCGATGGCCCGAAGATGACGCTGATCCTCAGGCTCGAAGACTCCGCGCTCCGCGAGCCCTTCGGACACGCGGCACATGAGCTCCACCTCTTCAACGACGTCCTTCGTCTCCAGCTCGCGCTCGCCCAGCCAGGCAAGTTGATCTTGAGTGTCGGCCGCTAGGAGGGCCGTAATGCGCAGCGTCCAGGTGCGCAGGTTCGCGTCGCCGAGATGGTTCATGCATGCATGATCGCACCCAGCTCCCGCAATCGTGTTCGGGTGTCCGGAGGGCGGCAACGGCCTGCGTGGCGGTCGCGGAGGGTTGAAGCGGAATTAGTACTGCTGCAATCGAACAGTGTCAGACGGCAGCGCCTCCCATAGTCGTGAACATCTGCTGTCCGTTCTCATGAACACAGCCACCGGGAGCGAGGTGCTTGCCAGCCACCCACCCGTGGCGGCCGTAGCGGGGGCCGGACAGGACCCTGCCGTACGCCCACCACGCATCGTGGTGAACCCCCAGCACTCCGCGTAGAAGTCGGTGTTCTTCGGCAGGACGGCCAGGAAACGTTGGTGTGCGCCCCGGCCCGGGCCACCGACGAAAAACGGCGACCTGCTACTTTGCAGCGCTCCGGGAGGGGGAGGTTCCCGTGATGGCATTAGGGGGATCCCGGGAGATTCCCGCCGTCAGCGTGGGGCATCGTCCTCGAGCAGCAACGTCTGCGAGAAGGCGAGGACCGTTGGCAACCAGCGCAGCGACCTCCGCGAAAGTAGCCACAGATATGGCGTCCCGCCGTGATCCGGGTCGCCACGTCGTACGGTCATCGTCGCCACCCTCTTGCCCGACCGGTAGTCATCTGCTGGACTCACACGGTCACTTGAGTATCAACGGGGGGCGATTCGATGGTACGACGCACTCGCTCGACGAAGAGCAGGATGCGAGATCTCTTCTACCTGTCCGAAAGCAAGATGCGTGTCCTCGTGCCTCAGTTGCGCGGATACGACCGACGACTCGGTATCGAGGCCGGGATTAATGCCGGAATCGTTTCACTGAAGGGAATCCAGCCCGGCAGCGAGGGCAACGCTCAACCTTCTTCCGTAGAAGCGCTGGGCGCCGTAATCGAAATGGTCGAGAAGTCATTCGACGTGCGTCTGCGCACTGATCCGGATCTCCGGCCCGGTGACTGGATCAAGATCACCGAGGACTTCAACTTGTGGCTGGATCGCGGTGAGGGCGACGAGTCCGAAGGAGCGGACAGCCTCGTCTGCTTCGCGGCCACCGCCAGCCCACCGTTACTCTTGCTTGCCTCCGCTAAGCACATCCTTGAACAGCCGCAAGAAGTCCCCCCAGCAGAGCACCCACAGCATCAGACAGCCGTGATCTACATGGACCTTCTCGCCCGCAAGGCGCGTCGCCTCCTCGTTGACGACTGGGTGCCTACCCCTTTTGAGTATGGCTGGGTGCTCGATGCTGCCCGCGAGATGTGCAAATATGCGCCCGAGCGCGCTCGTTTTGAAGGACGGCAACCGATCCGACTGTCCGGGCACGCGCGCGCTCGGCGTCGGCCTCTCGATCCGACACAGCAAATACTGTGTAATCGCCACTCCTCTTTACCTTGAATACGCACCCCGCTAAGGGCTGTCCCGTAATCGATCTCCAGTCGGATCGGGACATGGCCAAGCCGTCGGCGGGTTGGTCTACGCGGCCCGGAGAAGGTTGTGGAGGCGGGCGATGCCGAGCATGGCGTGGTGGACTCCGTCGCCCTTGAGGCGGCAGTCACGGAGGATCTGACTCGAAAATGGCCGTGCGAGGGCATGGTTGATTGCCCCGGCTGTAGGGCTGGGGTGTGGGAGATCAGGCGAGTGCGAGGCCGGAGGTGTCAACCCCAAGGGCGCTCAGCTCGGCGATGAGCCGTTGCTGCCGTCGCTTGACCTGGCAGCCTTGGGCGGTGGCACGGCGTGCTTCCCTCTTCTGAGGCGAAATCCCTTTGCCTGGCTGTCCTGCGCGGTTCGACACTGAGGTCATGCTCGGATTCGTCAGGACCGACAACGAAGCCCTCGTCTCGTGCTTGGGCGACCCGCAACGCGCCGTGGAGGCCTACTGGGAGTTGCTACGTCGCAAGGAGGACGCGCTGGGCGCCATCCGTGCCGGCCTGTCCCACGAGAGCGCGGCTGTCCGAGCGGGCTGCTGCCGGCTTCTGGACCACCTGGTCGACACCGAGTCGATGGGCCAGCTCATTACCATGGCCGACGATCCCGACGCCCAGGTCAGGATCGCCGCGTTCCATGCCCTGGCTTGCGACCGGTGCAAGGGCGAAACGTGTGCGCCGGGCGCGGACCGAGTCCTCGAACCCGCACTGCAACACCTGGGCTCCGACCCCGACCGGCAGGTGCGGGTAAGGGCCGCCGAACTCGTCGGCAAGTTCGCCCATACCGATGCCCGAGCCGTCGCCGCCTTGCGGGCGTCCCAGGCGCAAGACCCGAGCCCGGCCGTCCGGAAGAAGGCGGGCTGGTTCATCCCCGGAGGGACCATCTACGAACGGACCGTCCCACGCGCGCCCAGGTAACGGGACAGCCCTTAGGGCTTGCCGGGAATCAACACGTCGGTTTGATCTTGGTTTTGTCGGGGTCGAGGAACCTGGCGACGTCTTCCCGTGTGCGGAAACGGGCTGTTGAGGCTGGGAGATGAACACCATGGGCTTCCAGGAGCGGGCAGACGTCTTTCACTGCGCGGCTGATGGTCATGGCGGTGGTGTCGAAGAGCTGGCCCAGGAGGTCCATGGTCGCGAGTTTTCGCAGGTGGAGCACGGTGACCAGGACCCGGTCGGCTGAGGTGAGCTTGGCTTTGGCACCTGCGCCAGGGGCCACCAGGCGCTCGTGGCCTCGACGTGTGCGGAGCACTTGCTCGCGTTGAACCTCCATCGCTGGAGTCAACAAGTCGATGAGCTCGCTGAGCTGCCGGCGGGTCATCCCGGTCAGTTCCGGGTCCTGGAGCGAACGCCGCGTGAGGCGAGTCGGTCTGTCCGCCAGGGCCTCGTCCGGCGTGCTGCCGGTGGTCGTCGCGTCCCTCGGACGCTGGGGGCGGAGGATGTAGTTCCAGTCGCCGTGGAAGCGATGGCGAGTGATGGGCAGGGCGGCGATCTCGTCGTCGCTGATGCGGATGCCGGTGGGGTACTCACCGCTGTCGAGTTCGGCATGGACGGTGAGACCAGTACGGCTGGTGGTCGCGGCGATGGTTTGGAGCATGACTTCATGGCTGGTCAGGGGTCTGCCGCGCCAGTTCATGGTGATGTGGGAGAACAGCCGGTGCTCGATCTTGTTCCACTTCGAGGTGCCGGGCGGAAGATGACACACCGTGATCTCAAGGCCGGTCTCGGCAGCGAGGTCGGCGAGCTGGGTCTTCCAGCCGCGGGTGCGGTAGCCGTTGGAGCCCCCGGCCGTCGGCGGTGATCAGCAGTCGGCGGGCGCGGGGGTAGTCGTGCCGGCCGCGGGCCTGCCACCAGCGCCGGATCGAGGCGACGGCAAACGCCGCGGTGTCGTGATCGGTGCCGATGCTGACCCAGCCGGTGTTCGCCGCCATGTCATAGATTCCGTACGGAATCGCTTTCTCGGCCTGGCCGGGGAAGTCGTGCGTCTTGACTCTCACGGGCTGCCCTGCGGGACGCCATTCGTGCCCGGCGTTCTTGTAGTCGCCGATCAGCTCCTTCTTCTTGCTGTCCACGCTGATCACCGGGTCACCGGCGTCCCTGTGGTCTCGTGCCTGCTCATTGAGGTAGCGGAACTGGGCGTCCCTGTCGGGGCGCTGAGCACCCTCGATGGTCTTGGCGTTGGCCTGCAGACTGAAGCCTTCCTCCCGCAGCAGGCCGGCGACCGTGTCGGCGCAGACCCGGTGGCCCTGCCGCGTCAGCTCCGCTGCCAGCTTCCGAGTCGACTTCGTCGTCCACCGCAGCGGCGACATCGGGTCGCCCCGCTCGTCGGGCTCGACCAGCGCAAGTAGCGCCGACCGCAGCCCCGGATCAAGGTCCACAGCCTTCTTCCGGCCCCCACCAGGACGACGGACCCGCCCCAACAAAGCCTGACCAGACTCGAGTTCAGCCGCTCCGCGCGAGACCGTGCCCTCCCGAACCCCGGCCGCAGCAGCGACGAGCCTGATCCCACCATGCCCCAGCGACAGCGCTTCCGCCCCTATGGCCAGCCGACGCTGACGCTCGTCCAGATGCGGCACCAACACCTGGAACTTCGCAGCCAGAACAGCCTCGATCCCCTCCGGTCTCCCCATACCAGAACAACGAGACCCACAGCTGGAAGCCACGACTTGTTTCCCGGCAAGCCCTTACAGCGGCTAACACAATGACGCGGATGGCTATTGGTGGGCACACCTGCAGGGCGAGTTGAGGGTTCGGCTGGGAGCGAGGCGTCAGTCAGGGACGGCTATCCCTCCTCCATGCTCCGCGATCCACCATGTTCAGCACGGAACTCGTCCAAGAGGGAGAAGAACATCTCCATCGGTTGAGTGCCAGTCGCCTCAGCTGCTCGTTCGATCTCGACAGCCCAGCCCAGGGCGCTGGGATATGCCATGCTCAGCCGCTTCCACAGCCACTGGGAGAAGGGGCCGCCGTTCCAGAAGTCGAAACTCTCATCGATTTCATGGATCTCGGAGGCGACTGCGTAGCCGATCAGCATGGAGTCCAGATGCTGAAGTGAGCTTCGGCGCACCCACATCCCCGGGCGGAGCCTCACCTCGTCGAGGAACTCATGGACATCGCTGAGCTCCCTCGGCCTCCGCGGCCCTGGCCTGCCGACCACCGGTTCAGTCACACCTGCAGCGTACTGGCATCAGCTAGCACAGGGACTGAATCTGCCGGTGGGTGATGAGGCAGCAGGCGAGCTTGAGAAACGCTTCGTGGATGTCGGCCCTGCGTTCCCAGCGGATCCGGAGGCGTCGGAACCCGTGGAGCCAGGCGAAGGTCCGCTCGACCACCCACCGGTAGGTGCCCAGTCCGGTGCCGTGCCGGGTGCCGCGGCGGGCAATCGCGGGCACGATGCCGCGGGCACGGATTTGGTCGCGGTAGATGTCGTGGTCGTAGCCGCGGTCGGCGAACAGCGAGTCCGGCTTGCGGCGGGGCCAGCCGACCCGCCCACGGACCGCCGGGATCGCATCGAGCAGGGGCAGCAGCTGGGTGACGTCGTTGCGGTTCCCACCGGTGAGCAGGACCGCGAGTGGGGTGCCGTGCCCATCGGTGATCAGGTGGTGTTTCGAGCCGGCCCGGCCCCGGTCGACCGGCGACGGCCCCGTGTGTTGCCCCCTTTTAACGCCCTGACGTGGGAGGAGTCGACCACGCAGCGGGACCAGTCCAGCCGGGAAGCTGCATTCAGTTCGGCGAGCAGGCCCTCGTGCAGCCGTTGCCAGACGCCAGCCTCGTTCCAGTCCCGCAACCGCCGCCAGCACGTCATGCCCGAGCCGAACCCCAACTCCTGTGGCAAGTACTCCCACTGGATCCCGGTGTGCAGGACATACAGGATGCCGCAGAGCACATTGCGGTCCGGCACAGGCTTGTTACAGCGGCTAACACAATGAGCTAGATCGGTCCGGTTGGCCGTGTCTGATGCGGGAGTTGGGCGTTCGGGTTGTGTGGGTTGTGCGCCGTGGATCGTGTCCGATGACTTGTGAGAGCGGATCGAACCGCTGCTGCCGATACGGGAGCGTCGGTACCGGTATCCGGGCCGTTAGGGGTCAAGCCGCTGAGGTGAGCACGACGGGAAAAGCGGTGCCTTCCTCGAACGGGCGGCGATTCTGCAGGCAGTAGTAAAGCTGTCCGATCATG
>NZ_JBFAET010000109.1:1402-31599 GCF_040642095.1 Streptomyces sp. NPDC020362 | reverse complement strand
CGCCCCCCCGCCCCCGCGCCCCCCGGCCCCCGCCCGCGCGCCTCAATTCGGGTGCGCGCCCCCAAACACCCCCCCGCGCCCCCGCCCCCCCGCCGGCGGCGCCGGGGAAGGGTTCCGACCTTACTTGCCGACGCTGTTGTTGCAGCCCATGGACGAGCCCAGGGAGCTCTCCTGCGCACCCGAGTTGCCCTCACCGTTGAGCAGGTTGCCGCCCACGCCGTTGAGGATGCCGACCTCGCCGAGAACGTCGACATTGGCGTCGTGCGACCTGCAGGTGGTGCTCTGTCCGATCTTGACACGGGTGCCGTCGTGGCCCCAGCCGCCGTGACCGTCGGCTTGGGCGGCGCCGGCACCGAGGAGTCCGACGGTGCCGAGGGCGGCGACCAGGACGGCGGCCTTGCGGAGCTTGTGCATGTCATCTCCGGTGGAGTGAAGTGGATGCGATCTGTGGCAGATCGGCTCGAACAGTTATGGAGGCTAATAAGAAATATCCGTAAGCAATCGGCGACGCGCCGAATTCGATGAATTGTCGCCACCTGATTGACGGTGTGGAATTCCGCCCCGTGAGTGAATTGCTATTTCAGCATATAATCCCAGCCAGTTCGGCTGTGGTTGACAATGGTGATCCCCTGGTCGCTGCGGCGTGGGAATTCGAAGCAAAAAAAGGGGTCCCGGCGTCGAGCCTGGGGCTCGATGCCGGGACCGTTGTCCCGCAGTGGGCCGCCTATGCGGCCGTCATGCGCTTAGAAAGCGCTGTTGTTGCAGCCCATGGTCGAGCCGATGTGGGTGTCCTGTGCGCCCGGGTTGCCCTCGCCGTTGAGCCCGTTGCCCAGCAGGCCGTTGAGGAGCCCGACCTCGCCGAGGACGTCGAGGTTCAGGTCGTGCGACCTGCAGTTGGAGCTCTGCAGGACGCTGAAGCGGTCGCCCTTGCCGCCGTCCTTGCCGCCCCCGCCCCAGCCGCCCTCGCCGGCGGTGGCGGTACCGGCGCTCACGAGTCCGACGGTACCGAGGGCGGCGACCAGGACGGCGGCCTTGCGAAGCTTGTGCATGTCATCTCCGGTGGAGTGAAGTGGATGCGATCTGTGGCAGATCGACTTCTTACAGTCACGGGAGATTAGTACCGAAATATCCTAAAAGGGACAGCGACGCGCCGGATTCATGATTCAGTGGTCGCGGCAGGCACTCTGACGCCGCATCACATACGCACGGGCCCTTCGAGAGCGTTCCTCGAAGGGCCCGTGCGGGGCGTCGGTGTCCGGCGGAGCGGCTGCCTAGTGCGCGTTGGCGGCCGCGTTCGCCTGGCTGTTGGCCTGGGTGCAGCTGATGCCGCGCGTCTCGGAGGCGCCGAGCAGGGCAACCGGGAGATTCGCGTTGAGCAGGTTCTGCGGGCTGCACTCCTGGTACGGGCGGAAGAGGTTGTTCTGACTCGACGAAGCGCCCTCGGCCTGGGCCGCCTGCGGGGCCGCCTGGGGGGTCGCCTGAGGAGAGATCTGCGGGTTGATCTGCGGGCTCACCTGCGGGTTGACCTGCGGGGTGATCTCGGTGGGCCGCTGCGGGGCCGCTTGCGGGGCCGGGGTGCCGTACGTACTGGCGTTGGCCCGGGAGGCGGTGTACGCGCCGGCCTGGGCGTCCTGCTGCGCAATGGGGGGCGGGACGCTGCCGTTGTACGCAACGGGAGCGGCGGCGAGGCTGGAACCGGTGCCGATGCCGGTCAGACCACCGGCTGCTGCGACGACGAGAGCGACCTGTTGAAGTTTGCGCATGAAACCCTCGGCCCTTCATTGACCTGTGCATGGAACGTATTGGAATGCTGATGAGCCAGTGCGGCTGTTGCTGTTCTTGCTGCCCTGGTGCGGCTGCGGTGGACCCTCGTTCTGGCCCACTGCGGAACGAGGTGAACGAGCTTCCGGACACGGGAGCCGGGGTGTGGTCACTCATTTGCCTCAATGCCGTGTGGCATTGCTTCATTTGCTCCTGTGTGAGGCATGCTCGCCGCGTCGGACGACGGTCGCGGTCCGGTGCGGGGAAACGGCGAACTTGCCGATCATGGCCTTACGCAGGCGAGTTGTGCACGACGGACCGTCGCCGCTGAGCACGGGACAGGGTCCGACGTCCGAACTCGGCGTCACCCGTGCGGTGTTGACCCGGTCCGAATCGGTCGACAACGGAACCGATAATACGGTCGATGGCAAATGGGTGACGGATATTTGGATCCCGTGACTGGGCCGAGGGAAATGTCGTTGCCAGCTGAGAGAGGGCAGCGACCATGGACTCGGAGAGGGGTGAGGGGATTCGCTGCCGGCTCCGGCGTGAAGTCCGTGGCGGCCCAGAGTTCCCCGTGTAAGGGCGCAGTACGAACATCAGACTGAGCGCACGCAAGACTGCACTGAATGCAACGGATTTCCCTGTACAGGTATTGAAGGGCCGAGGGTTTCATGCGCAAGCTTCACAAGGCCGCGCTCGTCGTAGCAGCGGCCGGCGGTCTGTCCGCCATCGGCGTCGGCGTCAGCCATGCCGACACTCAAGTCGGGTACCCCGGTGCCGCTCCGGTGCCAGCTCCCGAGTACCCGGCTCCCCAGTACCAGGCTCCGCAGTACTCGGCTCCCCAGTACCAGGCTCCTCCCCAGTACGCGGCACCGCAGTATGCGGCTCCTCAGTACCAGGCTCCCCAGTACGCACCGCCCCAGTACCAGGGGTCCCAGCCGAATGGTGCGCAGGCCACCGCCACCTCCGACTCGACGGGCCGTGCACAGGTCTCCGGTCCGCCGCAGTACGCCCCGCCGATGCAGCAGGCCGCTCCTCCGCCGCCCCCGCAGCAGCAGACCGGTTACGCCTCCGCCTCGGCCACCTCGGGGGGCTTCGCGCAGGCTTCCAACTCGCCGTACGCCGCGCCCCAGGCTGCCCCGCAGGCCGCTCCTCAGCAGCCGCCCGCCCAGGTCGTGCCCCAGGTCACCCCGCAGACGGCGCCGCAGGTCATGCCGCAGGTCGCCCCGCAGGTCGCCGTGCCCCAGGCCTTCAACCCGGAGCCCGCGCCGCATGTCGCTCCTCAGGTGAACCCGCAGGTCAACCCGCAGGTGAACCCGCTCGTCAACCCGCTGATCGCGCCGCCCGGCGCGCCGGAGGTTGCCCCGCTCGGCCTCGGACAGGTCGCGGCGCCTCCGGTCGGTCAGCTGGGTCTGCCCCGACTCGGCTGACAACCTCGCCGTACCCGTCCGGCGCCCCCAACTCGATCTGCTGCAGATCACATCCGCTCGACCAACGGAGAATCCATGCGCACGCTTCACAAGTTCGCCGTCGTCGGCGCCGCCGTCCTCGGCACTGTCGGCTCCCTCGGTGTCGGCACCGCCGTGGCACACAGTGAGCGGGGCCACGACGACTTCGACGTCACGCAGGGCATCGAGTGCCGCTCGCATGACATGAACATCAGCATCCTTGGCAGCGTCGGCGCCATCAACGGCGCGCTGGGCAACGCACTCAACGGCGAGGGTTCCCCGGGTGCGCAGCCCAGCCACCTCGGCTCGGACATGGGCTGCAACAGCCGGGCGTTCTGACCGGTCCCACGACCGCGAACGCCGCACAGCGCGTCAGCGGGGGCACTCGCCCCCGCTGACGCGCTGTTGTGCAAACCCGCCGGCGCCCGGCAACTCCACGAAGCGGGAACGGCGTTGGCGTACGGGCCGGAGCATGATCGACACTGGGCAGGTGCCCGGTCTCCGGGCCGCGACCGGGCCGGGCGCGCCGTGCGGCGCCGGGGCGCCGGGTGAGACGGATGCCGGGCCGCCGGGCGGGACGGAGGCCGCGTCGCCGGGCGGGACGGAGGCCGCGTCGCCGGGCGGGACGGATGCCGGGCCGGTCGCTCGAAGGCTGATCCACCGGTGCGAGGCTTGATCCATGCCTGCGTGGACAGTCGGCGCGCCGCGCGCGGCCGTCGCCCGCGCCTGTGGCCTGTCGCCCCTGGGCGCGCCCTGAACGCCGTCACGGTCTGTTTGGCGCGGCTTGCCTGCCGCGCAGAGGCCAGAGGTCGAGTGGCGCCCCCGGCAGGACTCGAACCTGCGGCCAAGCGCTTAGAAGGCGCCTGCTCTATCCACTGAGCTACGGGGGCCTGGTGCGGGACAAGGATAAGGCTCCCCGTTCCTCGACCCGGCTGCTTCGCCTCCGTGGCTCGATGTGGAGGTTCGGTGAAGCGGTCCTGATAATCGCAGGCAGGTACGAATCGTGCACCGCTTTTGGCGCCCGAGGCACAGGGTGTTGTGCACTCGTTATGCCTGGACTGTGCCTGCGTCCCAGTCATCCCTTACGCCCGATGTGTTCCATCGGCACGCTGAGATGTCCATATGCTTCAGAATTCCCCTAAAATTGGGCATTCTTCGCATGTGGTGACCTTGGACGTTCGGCCTCAGCTGCTCGACACACTCTCCGCTCTGCGCGACCGTGTCGCTGCCGCACGCTTTCCGCTGCCCCTGGTCGGGGCCCCACGCGCGCGTGCCAACCGCGACGAGCTGCTCGCCCAGCTCGACGACTACTTGGTGCCCCGGCTGCGGGACCCCGACGCGCCGCTGCTCGCGGTCGTCGGCGGTTCCACCGGTGCCGGCAAGTCGACCCTCGTGAACTCCCTCGTGGGACGGCGGGTCAGCGAGGCGGGCGTGCTGCGGCCGACCACGCGCACACCGGTCCTGGTCTGTCATCCCGACGACCATCACTGGTTCAGCGGCATGCGCGTGCTCCCCGACCTCACCCGTGTGTGGGTGCCAGACCAGGAGGGGGGTGACGAGCTCCTGGTCCCGGGCGAGAACCCGGCACGCGTGCTGCGCCTGGAGACCGCCGACACCCTCCCGCGCGGGATCGCCCTGCTCGACGCCCCCGACATCGACTCACTGGCCGCAGACAACCGCGTCCTGGCCGCGGAACTGATCTGCGCCGCCGACGTCTGGGTCATGGTCACCACGGCGGCTCGCTACGCCGACGCCATCCCCTGGCACCTGCTGCGCACCGCCAAGGAGTACGACGCCACCCTGGTGAGCGTCCTCGACCGCGTGCCCCACCAGGTCGTCTCGGAGGTCTCCCGGCAGTACGGCGCCCTGCTCACCAAGGCGGGACTCGGCGACGTACCCCGTTTCACCGTGCCCGAGCTGCCCGAGTCGGCCTGGGGCGGCGGTCTGCTGCCCGCCAGCGCCGTGGCAGCCCTGCGCACCTGGCTCGTCCACCACGCCCAGGACGCGGGGGCCCGCCAGCAGGTCATGGCCCGCACGGCGTACGGCCTCCTCGACTCGCTGAAGTCGCGCGTGCCCGAGCTGGCCGGCGCTGCCGCCGCCCAGTACGCGGCCGCGCTGCGGCTCACCGCCGCCATCGACAGCGCGTACGACACCGAGGACGCGCGCGTGCGCAGCCGACTGCAGTCCGGGGCCGTGCTCGCCGGGGACGCACTCAAGCGGTGGCGGGCCTTCCCGCTCGACTGCACCGCGGGCGAACTGCTGGACGCGCTCGTGGAGAGTCTCGCCGCGCTGCTGCTGTGCTCCGTCACCGCGGCCGACGAACGCGTCGAGGAGGTCTGGCGGCGCGAGCCCGCCGCCGACGCCCCCGAGCTGGCGGGCCGGGACCCCTCCATGGCGAGCGCCGAGCACCGCATCGGGCTCGCGACCCGGCGCTGGCGGCGCGAGCTGGAGGAGTACGCCGAGGACGAAGTGCGGGAACTGGAGCGCAACGGCGCCCCCGACTCCGAGGCCGTCGCAGCTCTGGTCGCCACCGTGCTGCTGGGTGGTCGCCGGGCACGCAACGCGGGCGAGGGGCTCGCCCAGCGGATCGGTCCCCACGGCGCGCTGCGGATCCGCGACCGGGCCGGGCGCCTGCTGACCGAGCACGTCGACCGCGTCATGCACCGCGAGCGGGAACGGCGCCTCGCCCCGCTCGACGCCCTGGGCGTCCACGCCGATCCGCAGACCGAACTCATTGCCGCGCTGTCCGTACTGCAGAAGGAGAGGTGACCGTGACCGCCGTTGCCGACCAAGACCACACGGACCACACCGATCACATGGATCACCTGAACCAACTCAATCAACTGAACCGCATGGGACACAGCGAGCAGGCCGATGGCTCCGCGGCAGCGCAGCCCGGGTCCGCGAACGGCGCGAACGGACGGCCCGACGGCGAGGGCGGTGACCGCCAGCGGCCGACGGACGCGGGCCCCGCCGAGGGCCGCCCAGCGAACGGCACCTCCCCGGACAAGGCTGCCGAGTCCGGCACCGGCGCCGAGCCGGACGACCGGAACACACGGACGGACGGCGTCCGGCACGCGCGCGTGTCCCAGGAGCGGGCAGAGGGTCCGGACCGGGAGCGGCGTGCTCGTGCGTCCGAGGAGCGGGCGGACGGCGCGGACCGGGAGCGGCACGCGCGCGTGGTGGATCGGGACGCCGACGCGGGGAGGGGTGCGCGCGCCCGCCTCAAGGACGGCGAAACGGCCAGGGACGGCGCAGCGGCCAGGAACAGTGCCGTGGCCAGGAACGGCGCAGCGGCCAGGCGCAGTGGAACGGCCGGCACCGTCGGAACGGCCGGCAACGGCGGTATGGCCGGCAACGGCGGTATGGCCGGCAACGGCGGAGCCGCCGGCAGCCGAGGAACGGCCAAGGGCGCGGGGACGGGCGGGGACGCCGGGAAGAGCAGGAGCGCCAGGAAGGGCGAGGAAGCGGCCAGGGCCGGGGACGGCGGGGCGGTCGGCCTCGGCCCGGACGCGGAGGCCGACCCCACCGAGGTCTGGGACGACGGTCTGATCGCCCGGCGCGTGACCGACAGCACCGAGGACGCCCTGGCCGGCGGACGCGGCCCCGCCCTCGACAAGCCGAGCCGTGGTCCGGGCGGCCGTACCCCCGCACGGCTGGCCTACGACGGTCACCTCCGCTCCCGACTGGACGCCCTGCGGGAACTCGTCGGCCTCTCCCGTACCCGCCTGGACAGCAGCACCCTCGCCGAGGCGGGCCGCGTCCTGGAGGAGGCGGCCGCCCGCCGCAAGCTCTCCGGACAGCACACCGTGGTCGCCATCGCGGGCGCCACCGGCAGCGGAAAATCGCAGCTGTTCAACGCGCTCGCCGGTGTCGCCATTTCGGAGACGGGCGTGCGGCGTCCCACGACCGCGGCCCCGATCGCGTGCAGCTGGAGCGACGGCGCGGCGGGCCTGATCGACCGGCTCGGCATCCCCGGCCGGCTGCGCCGGCGGCCCGTGCAGGGACCGGAGGGCGACGCACAGCTGAGCGGGCTGGTCCTGATCGACCTGCCCGACCACGACTCGGCGGCGGTGCAGCACCGCGAACAGGTCGACCGGATCCTGAAGCTCGTCGACGCGGTCATCTGGGTGGTCGACCCGGAGAAGTACGCCGACGCCGTCCTCCACGAGCGCTATCTGCGGCCCATGTCCGGCCACGCGGAGGTCATGTTCGTCGTCCTCAACCAGATCGACCGGCTGCCCGGGGAGGCCGCCGACCAGGTCCTGGACGATCTGCGCCGGCTGCTGGACGAGGACGGCGTGGCGCTCGGCGAGTACGGCGAACCGGGCGCCACCGTGCTCGCGCTGTCCGCGCTCACCGGCGACGGCGTCGGTGAACTGCGCGAGTCGCTCGGCGAATTCGTGGCCGAGCGCGGTGCGCCGTCCCGCAGGGTCGCGGCCGACCTGGACACCGCGGCGGACCGGTTGCGGCCCGTCTATGCCACCGGCCGGCCCGTCGGCCTCAGCGAGGAGGCACGCGAGGAGTTCGCCGCCCGCCTCGCCGACGCGGTGGGCGCCATCGCGGCCGGGGAGGCCGCCGAACGTGCCTGGCTGCGCAATGCCAACCGTGCCTGCGGCACCCCCTGGCTGCGGCTGTGGCGCTGGTACCAGAGCCGCGGCGAACACACGACCGGCCGGATCCCGGTCCGCCCCCAGGCCGACGAGGAGGCCACGGCCCGCCAGCGGGTCGAGCAGGCCGTCCGTTCGGTGTCCGACCGGGCCTCTGCCGGGCTGCCCGCGCCCTGGGCACAGGCGGTGCGCGAGGCAGCCGCACGCGGGTCCCAGGGTCTGTCCGAGGCACTGGACGACCTGGCGGCGCGGGCCGGGCTGCCGCCGGGACGACCGCCGCGGCCGGGATGGTGGCCGGTCGCGGTGCTGGTCCAGGCGGCCATGACCCTGCTGCAGATCGTGGGCGGCGCGTGGCTGGCAGGCCAGATCGCCGGTGTCATGGCGCCCAACCTGGGCGTGCCGGTGCTGCTGATGGTGTGCGGGATCGTCGGTGGGCCGATGGTGGAGTGGGGCTGTCGGATGGCGGCCCGGGGCCCGGCGCGGCGGTACGGCCAGGATGCCGAACGGCGGCTGCGGGAGGCGGCCGCGGGCTGCGGGCGGGCCCGGGTGCTCGATCCGCTGGCGGCGGAGCTGCTGCGGTACCGGGAGGTACGGGAGCAGTACGGGCGGGTGGCGCGGGCCGGGGTGGGGTGAGGCCGGCCGGGGAGAGTGCCGGCGCCGGGAAGGGGGCGCCGGTGGGGGTGGGGGAGGGGTCCGGGGGACGTCCGTCACTCCTTGGGGTGGCGGGGTTTTCCACAGGTGGGAGGTCGTCCACAGCGCTCAGCGGGCCCGGCCCGGCGGAGGCAGTCTGATCACACGGCGATCGCGTCGCACGCCCGGCGAGAGGCAGGGCGAGCGGTGTCGTCGACCGGTGTGAAGTGCGACGGCGTGCGCGGGACGCGTGCGCCGGGCACGGCAGACGCAGCCGTACGGGAGGGGCCCGTAGGCGTGTCCGCCCGGCGGCAAGGGGCGGCCGGGCGAGGGAGGGGTTCGCGATGAACGAGACCGTGATCTGTGTGGTGGGCAACGTGGCGACGCCGCCGGTGTACCGGGAGCTGGCGGCGGGTCCGTCGGCGCGGTTCCGGCTGGCGGTGACCTCGCGTTACTGGGACCGGGAGAAGAGCGCCTGGACGGACGGGCACACCAACTTCTTCACGGTGTGGGCCAACCGCCAGCTCGCCGTCAACGTGATGGCCTCGGTGGAGGTGGGGCAGCCCGTGGTCGTGCAGGGGCGGCTGAAGGTGCGCACGGAGCAGCGCGAGGGGCAGCAGAGCCGGACGTCGGCCGACATCGACGCGGTGGCCGTCGGCCACGACCTGGCCCGGGGCACCGCGGCCTTCCGCCGCGCGGCCAAACCGGAGGCGCCGGCGACGGTACGGCCGGAGCCCAACTGGGAGACACCGGCCGCCACCCCGGACGGCGACCGGGCCCAACAGCACCCGGAACCAGCGGCGGTGACGTGACATCACGGGGGTGACACCCCCGAGCCACCGCTCCGCCGTCACCGGATCCACCAGCTCCGCCCGCGCCACCGGCTTCGTCGACTCCAGCCGTTCCGCCGACTCCACCGGCAAACTGACGGATCGCGATCCCACGATCTGCAGTCCACGATCAGTGCTCGCAGTTCACGATCCGTGCTCGCGCTCCATGCTCGGCGATCCACGCTCCGCGACCCATGCTCGTGCTCCCCGGCTGGTCTGCGCATGTGGCTCCGACGCGCTCGGCATCCCCAACGCCTCGACCGAGTCGGTGGATTTGTCGATAACCGCAGCTTGCGTTCGGTCCCGGCGATAACGATTCCGGATCGGATCGGCCATCAGACGATCTGACCGGCTGGGCAAGGTGCGCGTGATCCATAGGATGCCGGGCGTGCCCCTCGGGGCTGCCGATTCTGCTGGTGGGACCGTCCCCCACGTCCAACGGGTCCTGCTCGAAGGGGAATTCTGTGCTTGCTGCGTTGTCTGGGTTTCCTCGGTCCGTCACAGTGGCCCGCCTCGGTGCCGTGACGATGGTCTCCGGTCTGGTGGCAGCGGGTGTGCTGTCCGGCGCCGGTACGGCCGTGGCCGACGGGAGACCGCAGACCGAGGGCGGCGCGACGGCCACGATCAACGGCCTGAAGACCTACGGCCAGGCCGTGATCCATGAGGACGGCGGTGACCAGCAGGTGGCCGCGGGCCTGTTCGAGATGTCCGTGGACGGCGGCGGCACCCTGCAGACCTACTGCATCGACATCCACAGCCCCACCCAGCGTGACGCCCGCTACCAGGAGACGCCCTGGAGCAGCACCTCGCTGGGAGCCAACCGGGACGCCGGCCGGATCCGCTGGATCCTGCAGAACTCCTACCCCCAGGTCAACGACCTCGCGGCACTCGCCCGGCGGGCGGGCGCCGGCGGTCTGACCGAGCAGGACGCGGCGGCCGGCACCCAGGTGGCCATCTGGCGCTACTCGGACGGTGCGAAGGTCGACGCCGTGGATCCCGAGGCCGAGAAGCTCGCCGACTACCTGGAGAAGACCGCCCGGAACACCAGCGAGCCGCAGGCCTCGCTGACCCTGGACCCGCCCGAGGTCTCCGGGCGCCCCGGTGGTCTGCTCGGGCCGGTGACCGTGCACACCAACGCGAGTGGCGTCACGGTGGTCCCGCCCGCGGACGCGGCCACCAGCGGGGTCCGGATCATCGACAAGACCGGCAAGGTGATCACGTCGGCGCAGGACGGCAGCCGGCTGTACTTCGACATCCCCAAGGACGCCCCGGACGGTTCCGCCGAGCTGACCGTTCAGGCGTCGACCACGGTGCCGGTGGGTCGGGCCTTCGCCTCCGACAGCCGCAGCCAGACCCAGATCCTGGCCGGTTCCAGCGAGTCGACGGTCTCCGCGACCGCGGGCGCCACCTGGGCGGCCAAGGGCGCCATACCGGCCGTGTCGGCCCGGAAGAACTGCGCCAGGGGAGCCGTGGACGTCACCGCGGCCAACAAGGGCGACCAGCCCTTCACCTTCCAGCTGATGGGCGCCGAGCACACCATTCCCGCCGGGGCCTCCCGCACGGTGTCCGTCCCGCTCCAGGAGGACCAGGCCTACGACTTCACGATCACCGGACCGAACGGCTTCAGCCGGCGCTTCACGGGCATCCTCGACTGCAAGCCCCAGGGCGCGCTGACCACGAAATCCGCCCAGACCCTCGGCGAGCCCAGGCCCGCATCGGTGGGCGGAAACACCGCCACGACCGACACCGACCTCGCCGCGACGGGCGGCTCCGCGATCACTCCGATGATCGCGGGGGTGGCCATCGGCCTGGTGGTGATCGGTGGCGCGGCACTGGTGATACTGCGCCGCAAGGAGACCCAGCCGGAGGAGTGACACCCTCCCTCCCCGGGGGCCGGCGGGGTCGGCCCCCAGGCGGGAGACACGGTTGGCCCCCGGAGGGGGACAGGGTCGGCCCCCCGGGGGGAGAGAGACAGGATCTCCCGCGATCACCCGGACGCTGCGCCGTCACGACTGGGCCGTCTGCGGGCCGTCCGGCGCCCCGAGGACACCCGGCAGCGCCCCACAGTGACAGACGAGCCACGGTCGTCGGTGGCGAACCCCCAGGTCACAGGCCCCTGGCCGGACGAGTTTCCGCCCAGGGGTGGCCGTACGGCAAGATGGGGTGTTACTTACCGCCCGGGGGCATGAAAAGGCCCCTCACCAGCGGTTTCTTCGCCAATGAGGGGCCGTGTCAGGCGGCTTGGGCCGTCCCTGGGCCGTCGCCCGTCTTCGGGCCGTCATGAGCGTGACCGGCGGCCCGGTACAACGCGGAAATGGCCTTCCGGGTCCGTGTCTCGCTGGACGGCATGAGGTGCGTGTAGACGCGCAGGGTGAACCCCGGGTCGCTGTGGCCGAGGTAGAGGCTCAGAGCCTTGATGCTCTCTCCAGCGTCCAGGAGTACCGAGGCGTAGAAGTGGCGGAGAGCGTGCATGCCGTGTTCGCGGGCTGCCGCGTAGCGCTGCCCTTTGTCGGGCGTCGGGATGATGCCGGCGGATGCCAGCGCGGGCTTCCACGCCTGGTCGTTGAACCCCTGGCTCCAGATGGCGGCGCCGATGCTGCTCGTGAAGACGAGCCGGTGCGTGACCTTGGAGCCGGTCGGGGTCAGCCAAGGCAAGGTCACTTCAACGGGCGGGTAGCGCTCCAGGTGCTCGCGGAGTGCAGCCGACACTTCCGGGTCGAGCGGGATGTCACGGAGCTTGCCGCGCTTGGGCGGGGCGAAGACGAGCGTGCCGCGAACCTTCTTCACCTGCTGGCGGACGTACAGCCAGCCGAGATCCCCGATGCTGTCGACGGCAAGGCCGAAGATCTCGCCCTGTCGCAGCCCGCATCCGGCGCCGAGGTCGACCATGGCTCGGTAGCGCTCAGGGAGACCGGCTCGTACGCCGAAGACATGCTTAGCGGACCACGGATGCACGCGTGTCGGCGTAGGACGGGGAGCCTTGACTGATCGGGCCCGGCAGGGGTTCGAGGCCAGCAGACGGTCATCTACGGCCGCGTTGAGCACGGAAGAGACCGCGTCGAAGATGAGGCGCCGATATTGGGCTGACGCCACGGCGTCTTCCAACTGGCGGTTCCACTCGCGGATGTGCTCAGGCTGGAACGAGCCGATGGGGCGGGTGCCGAGATAGGGAAGAGCGTGTAAGCGCAGTCGACCCTCCACGGCGGCCCGGCTGGTCAGATCAGTCGTGAGCGAGGCGAGCCAGCGGTCCGTGTACTCCCGGAACGTTGTCCGGGCCGCTCGCGGGTCGATGTACTGCCCGCGCGCCATGTCGGCTTCGATGTTGGACAGCCACTGGTCCGCCAACCGCTTTTGTTTGTCAGGGAAGCTCTTGGCCTTCTCTGTGCCGTCCGGGCCGATGTACCGGGCTCGATAGCGCATGCCCGTGCCGTGACGTTCGGTCTTGACCCTGTGCGGCTTGCCGTTCGCGCCGACCTCGGTTCTGTACCAGCGGTCCTGGATGTGTCCAGCCATTAGGCGGCCTCCCCGAGCTGGGTGTCCACCCAGGCCCGCACGTCGGTCGGGTCGAAGCGGAGGTGCCGGCCGACACGGAAGCCGCGCGGACCGGTGTGCTTGCGCCGCCACTGGTAGACCGTCTCGACACTGGGGAGTTCGAACATCTCAACCAGGTCCTCAGGGGTCAGGAACCGGTTCGGAAGTTCTGCGGCCATGGTCAGCACTCCCTTTCAGCGTCGAGCTGGTCACGCAGGGCGTCGCGGGCGGTCTCGCGGTTGGTCTGGAGGCCGCGCGCGATGGTTGTGGCGAGGGCGGCTTCGCCCGGCGTGTGGCCGTGGCCGGCGTACTGCCAGTCGGTCAGGACGAGGACGGTGTCCGGCTCGCGGTCGTCGAGGCCGAGGGCGGAGGCTTCCTGGGCGGCGCGGTAGTCGGCGCGTTCCTGGCGGAGGGCGCCGAGGGTGGTGGAGTAGGCGCGCGACTTGGACGAGAAGTGCCCGCGGAAGCCGAGCATGTGAGCCCAGGCCCAGAGGCGCCGGTCCGGGTACAGGCTGTCCAGGTCGCGGCACGCGGTGATGAGCCGACGGGTGTGGTCGGGGACCTGGTGGCGGTCGAGTTCGGCGAGTTCGCCGATGCGGCGGTCCAGGGTGCCGGTGTTCTCTGCGGCCTTGGTGGCGTACTTGGCCACGTACGAGGCAACGGCCTGTTCGGTGACATCGGAGCCGTCGCCGAAGGCCTTGACCGGGCGGACGTCGAGCTGTCGGCCCCATCGGAACGTTCGGGTGGGCTGGTCGCTGGCAGCCGGCACCGAGACGGATGTGTATGAGTGCGCTGCCGCGGCGCGTAGCGCGTCCGTGAGCAGATCGACCGTGGCCCAGGCGGGCGGTGGCGTCCCGGGTCCCTCTGGGCCGTCGAGGCGTACGACGGCATGGAAATGCAGGGCTCCGCGCTTCTGGAATTCGGCGACCTTGCCGTACGAGACGCGAAGGTGTTCGGCGAGTTCCCGGCGGGGCAGGCCTGCGCGGGCGGCGAGTTCGCGGCGGAGTCGGGTGGCGAAGCGCTGCCAGAGCTGACCGGCGTGGTTGTTGAACAGCACGGCGCCCGCGTAGTCGTAGGTGTCCGGGTCGAGGGCAGTGCCCAGTTCCGGAGCGTCGGGCGCGTGCGCGGTGCCGCAGCGGCAGGTGCTGTGATCGGGGCGGTTGTGGACCGGGCCGAACGATGGGGCTGTGAGGGTGGCGAAGACGCGCGGGTGATCGCGGACGGTGGCGGGGACATCGCGGCGGTCGTCTCCGGCCAGGCCGACGCGGATCAGGTGGTAGGTGTCGCCCGTGTAGGTCCAGGCGCAGGACGGGCAGCGGGATGCGCGGCGGTTGCCGCAGGCGAGGCGGAGGCGTCCGCCCGGCTCGTTCGCGGTGGAGTAGTGGTGCAGGGTCTCGCCGTTGGTCTTGTCCTTGTGGAGGATCCAGCCGGTGAGGTGGATCGGGTCGGAGCAGCCGCCGGTGCGGCGGATCTGGTCTTCCCAGCGGGCGTAGTCGGAGGCCGAGGCCACTCGGAGCACGTCCCCGAGGGTGATCGGGTCGAGCAGCGTGTCTGGCATGGGCGCCCTCAGTGTTGCGGGTGAGGCGCGGTGGGCCATGCTGGGTGTTCCTTTCGGTCGCGAGATCGGACAGGGACGGCGCCCGGGCGGCGGATGCTTGGCGGTATCGAGGCCGCCCGGGGGCCGGTCAGCGGCGTTTGGCGTCGGAGGCGAGCAGGGAGCGCAGGACGACCGCGCAGACGGCGACCGAGGCGCCGGTGATGGCGACCGCCAGGAGCAGGGAGACCAGGACGGCTCCGAGGACCAGGACGACGGCCGTGCCGCTGCCGACGAGGGCGAGGGCGGTGCCGGGGGTGAGCTGGACGACCGGCCGGGACGAGGCGGGGGTGACGGGTGCCGGCGGCGGGACTGGGGTGCTCCGGGTGATGGTGGTCGGCTCGACGACGGCGGGCGGGGTGGTCAGGCCAGTGGGCTGCGGCATGGTCGGGAGCTTGGGCCGGAACATGAGCGGATCTCCTTTCGCGGTCGGTTACTTGACGGCGGTGTTGATGACGGGGGCCAGAACGCTGTCGGCGAGGAGGTAGCCGCCGAGGAGCAGGACGGCGATGAGCCACCAGGGCGGGCGGATGAGCTTGACGCCGAGGTAGCCGACGACCAGCAGGGCGAACCAGAGAGGGATGTCCATGGGTTGTGTCTCCTAGCGGACCGTGCAGCGGTGGGTGCGGGCGGCGAGCTGGGCGGCGGTCTGGCTGGAGTAGTCGGCGGACCAGCCGCAGCGGTCGGCGGTGCAGACGGCGGCGTGCATGATCCGGCCGTTGCGGTCGCGGTGGGTGCCGATCTGCACGGGGCCGATCCGCATCAGGGAGTGGAAGTTGTCGCGGGCGGGCATCGCGGGTGCTTCCTTCCTGGTCAGGTGAGGTGGGCGGCGATGGCGTCGGCGAGGTGGGGTGGCACGCCGAGACGGGAGCGCAGGGTGTCGGTGTCGATCGGGGATCCGGTACGGGTGCGGTACTCGTCGGCGACCTTGCGAGCGTGGTCGAGCAGTACGGCGGGAACCGAAGGAGAAGGGGTTGGGGCGAGAGCGGGAGCGGAGGAAGCAGGGGCTACGCCGGGTTCGGGCACGGTTTCCGTCACCGAAGCGGGTTCGGCGTCCGATACCGGCTGCTCGGCCGAAGGCTCGTCGTGCGACGTGTCCGCAACGGGTGCTGACGGGGCCGGCCCCAACTCCGCGGCCGACGAGTGCGCGAGGAGCGTGCCGCCGAGGAAGGCGACCGCGGGCCATCCAGCGATGCCGAGGCGGAGCAGAGCGGGTGGGTCGGTCAGGTCGAGGAACCCGGCGGTGGCGACGTTGGCACCGAGCGAGGCGAACAGTGCGACGAGGAACCAGCACCAGGCGAGCCGGGACGGCCCGTCACGACGCAGGCGCCGCCAGGCGGCAACCAGGAGCAGGTCGACGCGGAGGCCGTGACGGGAACCCATCAGGAGTCGCCGGGGTAGGTGGGGCCGCCGTCAGGGTCGTAGCCGGACGGGAACGTGCCGGGCGGCGGCTCGGGCAGCGAGACGGCGAGGGACACGCTGACGGCTTCCACGAAGTCGAGGTCGGCATCGGCCGTGTCGGCGTACAAGGCGAGTTGGCCGAGCAGGAGCACGGTCCGGGCGAGGTCCTCGCAGTTCGGGCACACGGCGGGATCTCCCTTCTCTGGGCATGGCGGGGGTAGGGACCTGGCGCGAAGGCGGTCGCGCCGACCGGTGGGATCCGAGGCTCAGACAGTGGCCGAGGAAGCCTTGGCCAGCGACACGGGAGCCACGGCGGAGGCGGAGAGGACCGGCCGGAACGGAGCCAGCTCGGGCAGGTCCGGGGTCCGGTCGGCGTGCCGGTTGCAGATGTTCACGGCCTGGCGGAGCGAGGTGTGCGGCGCACGGATGCGGTGCCACCCTCCGGAGGAGTCGCCCGAGATGGCGAGCCCCCGCATCTCGGCCGGGATCTGGATGGCGGCGAGGACGGCGTCCGGTGCGATGTCACCGAAGGCCATGTTGGCGGATGTCTCGTCGTTGACGCGATGGGCGGTACGGGCGGTGAGCTGGGCACGGAGCATGGTGATGCCCTTGCCGAGTTCGGAGCCGAAGCGCTGTCCGCAGATTTCGAGGTAGATGCCGGCCGCGCGGCCGAGCTGGGCCAGGCGGACCAGGGCGGTGATGATGCGGTCCCGGCGCTTCTCCTCCTCCTTGTTGGCGTACAGGGCGAGTTCGGCTACCTCGTCGACCAGGACCACGACCGGGACCGGACGCAGGTGATCGGGCAGGTCCCAGATGTCGGCGGCGATCTCCGCGTCCGGCACGTCGGCGGTGATCCGTTGTTGAGCCCGGATGACCTGGTAGATGCGTTCCATCCGGACCACGAGCGCGTCGAGCACTTCTGCTGCGGTGTCGGGATCGTCGGCCAGCGCGGAGAACCGGCGGGCCAGCGGGAACAGTTCAACGCCCTGCTTGCAGTCGATGCCGACGAGGGCGACATCCATCGGGGCGAGTCCGGCGACCAGGTTTCGCTGGTAGACGGACTTGCCGGATTCCGTGGCGCCGAGGGTGAGGGCATGGGGTATCGCGCGGTAGTCGCGGTAGTGCACCGAGCCGTCCTGCCGCAGGGCGACCGGAACCCGCATCGGCCGGGTTTCGGTCTCGGCCGGCATCTGCACCCGCTTGAGCACGTCGTAGCCGGTCATCCGCACCTCTACGACACCGGAGCGCAGCTCCCGCGAAGTCACGCCGTACATCGAGAACGAGTGCCGGAGCCGGTCCGAGGCGGCGGCGATGTCGAAGGCGTCCTGTCCGGGGCGGAGCTTGAGCCGCAGGACCAGGCCGGTGCGAGTGGGCCGCAGCCGCAGGATGCGCGGGGGACAGGGCCCCGGTATCGGCCGGTTGGTGGCACGGGCGAGCGCCAGCCGCCACCGCGCGGGCGGCACGGTTAACCCGCACGCATCCATGACGGAGCCGTACCGGACCAGTACCCGCACCACGGCCAGGGTGACCCCGAAGGTCAGCCAGTACCAGGCGGGGCGCCGCCACCGCAGGAGACCCACGGCGACGGCGACCAGCACCAGGGAGACCGTGAAACCGGTCATGATCAGGCCGCCTTCGGCCCTGCAGCGGCGCCGGCGAGCGAGGTGACCGCGACCGCGCGGAACGCGATGCCGTGCCGCTTCTGGCCGTTGAAGTCGTTCTCCCAGGGCCTGGCGATCAGGCCGGTGAGCGCGACCGGCGTGCCCATGGACAGCTCGCCGGTGATCCCGGGCTCCGGGACGGTGATGGAGAGGATCTCCACCTCCTCGTTCGCCGCGAACATCACGTCGACCGTCATCAACTTCGCCCCGCTCTCAGTGTCGGTGGCGATCTCGCCGGTTCGACGGTCACGGACCTTGACCTGCGGAGACTTGGCGACCATCACAACCGCACTGGAGGTGTCGACGGGGATCTGACGCACAGAGATCACTCCTCTATAGATGCTGAACTTCGCCACTCATGTACATGAGTGACATGAAGAAGAGTGCATCACTCCTGTACATGAGTCAACCCGCCGCGGAGAAGAACTCGCGACGGGCTGCGGTGAGTTGAGCGGGCGTCAGTCGGCGGCAGGGATCCGATACTCGAAAACGAACTGGTCAGCGGCCATGAGCGTGTCGCACACCTCGACCACGAGGCCCGCGGTCGTACGAGCTTCCCGGATCAGGTGAACCACCGGTGCACCGGGGCTGAGCGCCAGTTCCGAAGCCTCTGCCTTCGAGGCCGGCCGTGCCTGCAACGTCTCGACGAACTCCGCGAACTCATGCCCGTGGTCTTCGAGTCGGGCATAGATGCCACCGCCTCCGGGGTTCTCGGAGAACAGCTCCGGGATCTCCTTCACGACGTCCCAGGGCAGGTACGACGTCGCGGTCTCGACCGGTGTGCCGTTACGGAAGTAGAGACGCCGGCGGGCCAGCACCTGTGCGCCGACCGGGACGCCCAGTCGCTGGGCAGCATCCTCAGGCGCCTCCATGGGCCCGATGTAGAGGACGCTGACCTTGGCAGCCGCACCGGACTGCGCGGACTCCGCGAGGTAGGCCGCCTGCCCACCCTGCCGGAGCGAGCGCCGGAAGCGATCGGAGGAGCGGTGCCGCACCGGAGGCCGGTTCTTCACGATCGAGCCCTTGCCGTGCCGGGTCTCGACCAGCCCACTAGCCCGCACCTCGACCATGGCCTTACGGATCGTCCCGCCGGACACGCCATAGCGATCTACCAGCTCAGACTCGCTCGGCACCATGTCACCAGGCTTGAGAACCCCCGCCCGGATCTGCTGCACGATCTCGTCCGCGATCTGCACGTACCGAGGCCCGGATCCGACCCCTCCAGCCGCAGTTCCCATAGTCCTTCTCTGCCTCCTATGCTCCTCTACATGAGTCAAGCACAGGAAGCGACGCCGTCTCCCCTCCACTCCGTATCCGTGGCCGGAGTAGTGGTGCGCGAGGACGGCCGCCTCCTGGCGATCCGCCGAGCCGACAACGGCACCTGGGAACTCCCCGGCGGCATCCTCGAACTCAACGAGACCCCCGAGGCCGGCGTCGCCCGCGAGGTCCTGGAGGAAACAGGCATCCACGTCGAGGTCGACGAACTGACCGGCGTCTACAAGAACGTGACCCGCGGCATCGTGGCTCTGGTCTTCCGCTGCAAGCCCTCTGGCGGCACCGAACGCACCTCAAGCGAGTCCACCGCCGTCTCCTGGCTCACCTCCGAGGAAGTCAGCGAGCGCATGTCTGAGGTCTTCGCAGTCAGGCTCCTGGACGCCTTGGACGGCAACGGCCCCCACGTACGCAGCCACGACGGCAAGCGCCTCATCCCAGCGGGATAAAACCTTCTCTCCTTCATCAAGGCCCGCGCATGGCGCGGGCGCGCGCCGCCTCTGCGGCGCGGCCTGCCTCCTGTCTGCGCCCCGGCTGGCCGCGCCCGGCGGCGCGCTCGGCGGCTGCGGGCATGAAGTGGGAAACACCCTCTGTGGCTGGGGCGGTCGGCTCCACGGCTTTAGGCAGCCACTTTGGGGCGAGCCTCTAAGATCATGGCCCCAACGTCGTGCTTTAACGGGCAGGTCCACAGACTGCCCGACTCGCCGGAAGCTTACGGGGCCATGATCACTCGCCCCAAAGCAGCTCCAGCCCAAAGCCGCTCCGCCGACCTAGACGCTTCGAACCAGATCGTTCAAAAGCACCTTGATCTCGCCCGAGATCTCGTCCGGCTTCATAGATGAGGCCAAGTCAACGGCATCTCGCCTCTTGTTGAAGCGCAACCCGTATCGCTTGAACAGTGAGTCAAGAAGCTCGTCCCCAGGGATCATTTCCGACTTACGCGAGTCCCACTCGGAGAGGACCTCGGCCTTGGCGCTATCGAGGAGACCTTGAACCTTTCCAGAAATTTCTTGAATCTCCTTAATCGACTCGTCGAGCTGTGCTTTCAACGCAGCTTCAAAGTCCAACGAGTCATCACGGCGAAGGATTTTTTCCCGCTTAGGGATGACGGGGCGGCAGGCATGCTTCAAAACCCGTCGCTCCACGGCCGTTTGGAACAATTCCTGGCAAATCTCATTTAGGTCCGATTCGATTTCACTTGTGGATGGCGAGACTGTCCCTTTAGACTTGGCGGCAATGTAGCGCGCCAAAGCAGTCGGAGAGATGAGATAATTCTCCAGTTCTCGCTTCTTCAGCACCACTAGTTCGCTAAGGTCTTCGATCTTTCCCTGAAGTGCCTCGATATCCGCAACATCGCGCTCATCTCGGTCGATAATGAAGACGGTGCGCACATTCCTCTTCCTCAGGAAGCTCAATGTTGCCGTCGTCGCATAGTGGGTGAAGTTTCTTGCGCCACCGGTCGTTACAAACCCCAATGCGGCTTGCCCGAAACTAATGTCGAGAGTTGAAGCAAAGATGCGCAAAATCTGCTCATCCGAAGGCCCCTCGACAAAGGCCAATCTGTCAAACATGAATAGCGAACTCAGTCGCAATCCCAGTTCCTCAGGGATTGCCGTTTCCGCATCAATCACGTCCATATGCTGGGCGGAAGTGGCGTGGTCTTTTCGGATCAAATAAATGTTCCTCAAAGATCCAGCATCCAGGAAATTGGTAGAGTGTGTAGTCAGGAAGATCTGACAGTCGTCGCTTACCTCCTTGAGGTATTGCATGATTGCAATCTCAAGCGCTGGGTGAAGGTGAACCTCAGGCTCCTCAACGAGGAGAACCTCGGGGTGTTCAAATTCGCGATCCAGGATAAGGCGAAGAGCTTCTCGAATTCCTGATCCATTCAACTGGACCAGGAAGTCATCGACGTCCAACTCGGCAGGCGATCCCTCGCTGCGCCTCATCGCTGGCGTTGACCTACTTGCCAACTGGGGATCGTCAGCGCTAAACGCATCGATTTGGACACCCAGGAGGCCAGAGACTACGGATTGGATCGCCCTCAGCACATCTCCTTGCCCGCGACTTGTCTTGAGCTTGAGGATCCGACTCGCTTCAGCCTGACCGATAGGGCTTCTTTGTTCCGAGAGCATGTGAACGCTCATCCCGGCAATCTTACGCAGAAAGGATGTTGCATATTCGGGCACACTTTTCGCGTTGCCTGAGAATGTGGAAATCTCATGCTCGAAAGGTGTAGTCTCGTGTTTTTCGATCCGAGCTTTAAGGAGTTCAAGGCGCTCGCGCGTATTAATGTTGAATTCCGTGTAGCTCGATGCGCCTCGAACGCTTTTCAGGAGCATGTCCATGGACTGAGGGTTCGCACTAAGGACTCTCGAATTGCGAACCGTTTGCGGCATCATGTACCCCCGTTCCCGGGTTCGCCTCCAATCGTCCTCATCGAATTCGGAAATAGTCCATTCGAGTACTTTGCATTCTCTAGTGTACTCATCAATGGAGGCGGCCTTTCGGGCAATCTCAATACCGCTTTCCTCGCTAACTGCGAGGATTACGTCGTCGTCATCACTGGTTGCGCCACCAAACCTAATCTTAGATACGTACCCAATCGACGTAGGCGGAGGGAGGAACCTCAGATCTACCGTGACCAGATTACTCAGTTCGGCACCAGTCAGGGCGTTGCGTACTTGAGGCGTTTCGCTCACGATTGCCTCCCTGACCTCTTCCCTCTCTTGATCGCTCAACTTGAGAGTCGTCGAGATTTCGATCGCCGATTGCACATTCTTCTTGTGCCAATCGTTAGGTTGCTGCATCTCAGGATCGACAATGGCAACCTGTCCATCGATAGTGAAAAAGCTGAAAAATCGCTTGATGGCGATGAGGAGATTGGATTTACCGGAATTATTCTTTCCGATCAATACGTTAAGTTGCCCACAATCGGCCAGCTGAGTGCTCTTGATGCTCCGGAATTCCGAAACTCGCACTGAATCAATGCGCACCTGAAAGTCCCCTCCCCTGAAGTGGATTCGTGATCCTAGTTGACTGGTCAAGCCGATGTTGTCGGTTCCGGTAGATCCGTCGCAGTTCGGAGTGAGACGTCGCGCGCCAGTCGATGAGGTGATATCTGCTGTCGAAGACGCCCTGACAGGCTGCACCTACGGCGGCCTGACATCAACGGCTGCGAACGATGGCCCACGGAGGCGGGTGAAGCCGGATCCGCAAACGACCTACGAGCCTCGTTCCGGCACGTCGCAGCGCGCAGCGAGCGAACTTACAAGGCGGTTGTCGCCCTCAACGCACGAGCGCCCTCCCGGGCTGTCCTGGGGCCGTGGAAGGGCGCTCGATGGTGACCAACGCCGACAGGTGCCGATGGCTCGGCAGCAGGTCAGAGCGGTGGTCGATTGGGCGGCCGCAGGTCACGGCCGCCCGTGATCAGTTGTGGCTGTTCTGGGCCAGGAGCATGTTCGGTCGAGCCTTGGCCGGATCGCCCCCTTGTGCGCCCTTCGTGTGCGTGTCACACAGTTCAGAGGCGGGGACCTGGGGGAGGGGGCACTGCATGTCGATGTTGGGTGGCTATCCAGTGGGACCGTCGGCCTGGGCCGTCGAGCGGTTCGGGCGGCATGCCGGCGCGCTGGCCGCCGCGGTTCCGGCGCGACTGCGCGAGGCGCATGAGAGGGCTCACGCCGCGCACCTCGCCGCAGGGCTGAAGAAGCGGAGTCCCTACGGTGTCGCCCTTGCGGGCCTGGTGCGCGAGAACCTGGCGGAGACGGCGCGCGAGCTGGGGGAAGCCGTTCGAGAGGTGCGCGGGTACGAGTACGCGGTGATCAACGATCACGCACTCTTCCCCTTCCGGTACGCGGACCGGCCGAGGCCCCTGGACCGGGCCCGGCTGCCTGCCAACGCGTCGCCGACTCGGCACCGGCTGTTACGGGCCCACGGGCCGCAGCCTCCAGAAACCCTGTTCGACGTCGATGAGGACCTGGCGACCGAGGAGTACCTGGGGCTGCACGAGGCATTCGAGGAGCTGGGAGCTTCCACCAGGTTGGTCTGCGTGTTCTTCACCGCCGACGTCGAAAACGGCATCCAGGCCATCCACTGGGGGGAAGCCCACCTCGAACCCGACCGCACCTTCACCTGGCCGTACAGAGAACAGCTCCCGGTCGCCCCCGTGCGGCTGGACTGACGGGCGGGGAGACGCTGCCTGGACACGGTCGGTCGGGGACTGTCTGCGTCCTGGGCCGACCCTGGGCCGTCTCTGGGCCATCCGAGGTCGGCCAACGCTGACAGTCGACGCCCGCAGGTGACCGCCCCCACCCCGCTGGCCTGGGCCGGTGCTGTTGATCTGCGACACTGGAAGGGTTATGCCGAAGCCCGGAGAACTGGGCTGAGGTGCGCTGATCCCGCGCACCGGGAGCCGCACCGGGTGAGTGTCTAGCTGCGTGACAACGCCAGCGGACCACCACCGCAGGTGAGAGGCGCCGCGGCCCAAGGTCGAGTGCCCGGCCCCGTTGCTTCGGGACGAAGAAGTCATTGTCCACTACCTCGCAGCCACGGTTCTGCCGTCGCGGCTTGCTCTGACGGGCGTCATCGAGCAGCGTGGCTGAGGCCGGTGGGGGTGTAGCGAGACACACGCGCGCCTGATCGGTCGACGCACCCGCCGTCGTGGCTGACTGTCGTGGGCTGGTGTTCAGACAATCGGGCAGGGCGTTTCGCTACGCCGGTCAGCGCGCGGTGTCGGTCAGGAGCGGTGTGAAGCGACGGGGAGAGGAGCCCGGGTGGGGGACCGGGCTCCTCTCCCCGTGGTGTTAGAAGGAAGGTTGTCGTCGGCGGTTCCGCTTTCGACAGCCGCTTCAGAAGCGCTGAGGTTCGCTCGCCTCCAAGAGGTGACCGCGGCTGGTCGCCACCCGGAGCACGTCCCGCAAGGACCCGGTCAGTTCCTTCGCCAGTCGCCGCAGGTCTTCCAGGCCCGAGTCCCCGTTGCCGAGGGTTTCCGAAGCCTCCTCCAGAAGCTCGGCGGCCGTGCCGAGTTGGACTGCTTCGATGTTGTCCGCCAGGCGGGACATGTAGCCGGCCTTGTCGTTAGTGTTCAGGTAGCAGGGCTTGCCTTCCGGCCCCGACCACGGGAGAAGGCGCAGTCCGTTCCGTGTCGTCATCAGTGCGTCTGCCCTTCATCGATCACGTGGTGGGTGGTGAAGACGGCGTCGACACGATCCCCCGGGAACACTAGGAGCCCGGCTTCGACGACTCGACCGGTGGAGTCGGTCGCGACGCGTGTGATCGTGAGGACCGCCGCGGCGGAGCCGATCCGGAGACACGACGCTTCGTCCGGGGTCGGTGGGCGGGCGCATACGGTCTCCCTGACGGCGGCTGGTTGTGGCCCGAGGGTGGCGAATCTCGTGACCGCATCCCGGCCCGGGGCTGCATCGTCGAGCACGCCGGCTGGGGCCAGGTCGCGCGGGATGTAGATGCGGGCCAAGCTGTGAGGTGAGTCCCCTTCGTGACTGATGCAGGTGAACTCGACGAGTGGGCTGCCGGTGGGCACCTTCAGCAAGGTCGTCAGGTGTCCGTTCGCCTGAAGTGTGATGCTGCGGACGGTGACTCGCAGGGCCGCTTCGGCGGCAGTCCCCGGGTCCAGCGTCCCCCACCCTCCGACGTACATGATCTTGCGGAGGGGGCGGCGGACGAAATTGCCCTTGCCCTGGATCTTCTCGACGAGGCCCTCCGCCTGAAGCACCGTGAGAGCGCGCCGCAGCGTCACTGTGCTGACCTTGTACTGGACTGCCAGCCCGGACTCTGACGGAAGGCGTTCGCCGGGTTTGATGCGACCGGTCGTGATCTGCTGTCGGAGGTCATCAGCGATGGCGTGATGGCGTGATGGCACGGCCACGGTCACCGCCTTCTCGGCATGCGCACGGCGACGAGCCGGGTCCGTGTGGTTATGGTCAGCAGTTCCCCCGACTCGAAGAGGATCTGTTTGGCGCCGTAGGGCAGTTGGAAGAGGTTGCTCACGTAGCACGCTCGGCCGCCGATCTGGATGATGTCGCCGCGCTGCACGGTGGCCGAGGTGACTTCGACGTTGCAGACCAGCGCGCCGCCAGGTGCTCGGTCCCTCACTGCTTGACCTCCACGCACATGGACTGGTCGGGCGCCGAGTGGCACGGGCAGTCGCACGCCTCGTAGACCACAGGGAGGGCGGCCGGCGCCGGGGCAGGGGAGGCTTCCGTGCAGGCGCGGTGCGTGCCGATCCGACAGGCGGTCGATCGGTAGGGGACACCCGAGGTGTCCGTGATGTGTGGCTGCGGGCGACGGGACATTAGTGAACCCCCGCGAGGGCCGAGCAAACCTCGGCCGGCAGGTGGGGCGCGACGAGTACGGAACGTGTCCGTACTCGCGTCTCCCAGGCCAGCACGTACGGGCGGACTAGTGCGATGTCCTCACCCGCGAGCGGATCGCGGTAGGGCAGGTTGTCGGAGGCCCGCTCCAGGACGATCGTCGGCGCGTCGGAGGTTGCGGGGACGGCCCGCGGCCGAGCGGGCGGTAAGGCGCGGCGGTGCCTGCCCTTGGCGGAGTGCCGCGCTCTGGTGAGTGCGACGGCACGGCGGATACGGTTGAGCACGCTGCTCAGCTCCTATCGCTGATGGCTCGGTCCCCCGACATCGCCCTCGTGGGGACCGCTTTGCGTACGACCGCCCAGAGGGTGCGGCCGTTCAGGCTGGTGGCGAGGAGCCCGAACCGATCGGCTTCCGCCACCACTTCCAAGACCTCCCGCCAGGACTCCGCGGAGAGGGATTTCGGTACCTCCGCTTCGACCGACGTGTATTGGTCGCGCTCCTCCACCCGAGCGACGAGTCCGACAGCGGACAGCCGGGCGGCGATGGCCGCCGCGCTAACTCCCGAAGCGGGCACAGGGCAGCCTCCGTCGACCGACAGTCACTTTCAGTGAAGCTAGTTAACTAGATTAGAGCTAGTGGACTAGATTTTCCATATGCCTGAGCAGCCGCCCTATCTCCGCATCGCCGACGAACTCCGGCGGCGGATCGCGGAGCACGTGTGGGAGTCGGGGGACCGCCTGCCCTCCCGCACCCAGATCGGCCAGGAGTGCGGCGTGGGCGAGAACGTGGTCCGCCGGGCGCAGGAACTGCTGATCTCCCAAGGTGTGCTGGAGGGGCGGGCCGGATCGGGCACGTACGTCGCCGAGCCCCGGCAGAGGGTGCGGGTGGTCCGGTCGTCCGCGCGGGAGCAGCCCGGCGGGTCGCCGTTCCGGGCGGACATGAAGGCCGTAGGCAGACAGGGGGACTGGGAGAGTCGGACCGACGCGAAGGTGCCTGCTCCGGCGGATATCGCGGCGCGACTGGGTATCTCCGAGGGTGATCTGTGCGTCCGGACGACGTATGAGTTCCTCGCCGACGGCAGGCCGGTCCAGCTGTCCACGAGCTGGGAGCCGTACGATCTCACCGCCGGCACTCTTGTCGTCCTGCCCGAGGGCGGCCCGCACGCCGGGGCAGGCGTCGTGAACCGCTTGTCCGCGATCGGCGTCACCGTCAGCCACGCCGTGGAGCAGCCCGAGCCGCGGCAGGCGACCGCCGAGGAGGCTTCGATACTCGGCATCCAGAAAGCCGCGCTCGTCACGCACATCCGGCGGACCTACTACAGCGACCAGGGGCGGCCCGTGGAGACGGCGGACATTGTGGTGCCCGCCGCGCACTGCGAGATCGTCTACGAGATCCCGATCAACCGTTAGCCAGCGCCCTCGGCAGCGAGCCAATCGCCGAGCGCCGAGAAGTCGGCGTCTACGAGTCCTTGAGCCGGGTCGACGCGATGAAGTAGCGACGGCCCAGGATGTTGGGCATCGACCCACAAGCGATCCATGGCGCTGATTTCGTCGTCGACCCAGATGAACGGTCGACCGTCGGCCCACTCGACCAAGGCGCGAGTCTTCCAGTGCAGGCCGCGAGGTCCGTCGTCGGCGCTGGCATCCGGCCACTCCATCACGGGCAGCTTCGGCAGCCCCAGGCGCGGAGCGACGGCCTCGTTCGCATCCTCCATCCACGTCGTGGCCCACACGAGATGGCATCCAGGGCGAGGAGACGCGATCCGATGCCGGGATCTAGACGATCAAGCAGCGGGTTGCCTTGATCGACAGACGTCGGGGAGCCGTACGACGTCCCGAACGGGATGAGTGGACCGTCGACGTCGAGGAAGAGCATGGGGCGCTTCGCTGCGCTGGTCACAGCGGCACGATAGCCCGGCGCGGTGGTGGCGGGGACTGTGCTTCCTGGGCCGTCTCTGGGCCGTCCGAGGCTCCCCGAGGCCGCCTGACGACGACCGACAGCGACAGACGAGCCACCGCCGCCACCCACGAAACCCCAGGTCACAGCCCCCGCACCAAACGGGTTAACACCCAAGGCTGGCGTTCAGGCAAGATGGGGTGTATCTGCCCACTGCCAGATTTCAAGCTGCCGGACGGTTTCTCTTGGCTGAGTTCATTTACACCATGCGCAAGGCGCGCAAAGCGCACGGCGACAAGGTGATCCTCGACGACGTCACCCTGAGCTTCCTGCCGGGGGCGAAGATCGGCGTCGTCGGTCCGAACGGCGCCGGTAAGTCGACTGTCCTGCAGATCATGGCGGGACTGCAGCAGCCGTCGAACGGCGACGCGTTCCTGTCGCCGGGCTACACCGTCGGCATCCTGCTCCAGGAGCCGCCCCTGAACGAGGAGAAGACCGTCCTGGAGAACGTCCAGGAGGGTGTCGCCGAGATCAAGGGCAAGCTCGACCGGTTCAACGAGATCGCCGAGCTGATGGCGACCGACTACTCCGACGCGCTGCTCGAGGAGATGGGCAAGCTCCAGGAGGAGCTGGACCACGCCGAGGCGTGGGACCTCGACGCTCAGCTGGAGCAGGCCATGGACGCGCTCGGGTGCCCGCCCGGTGACTGGCCCGTCACCAACCTCTCCGGTGGCGAGAAGCGCCGCGTGGCGCTCTGCAAGCTGCTGCTGGAGGCCCCCGACCTGCTGCTCCTCGACGAGCCCACCAACCACCTCGACGCCGAGTCGGTGAACTGGCTGGAGCAGCACCTGGCCAAGTACGCGGGCACCGTCGTGGCCGTCACCCACGACCGGTACTTCCTCGACAACGTCGCCGGCTGGATCTGCGAGGTCGACCGCGGCCGTCTGCACGGCTACGAGGGCAACTACTCCAAGTACCTGGAGACCAAGGCCACCCGTCTCAAGGTCGAGGGCCAGAAGGACGCCAAGCGCCAGAAGCGGCTCAAGGAAGAGCTGGAGTGGGTGCGGTCGAACGCCAAGGGGCGCCAGGCCAAGTCCAAGGCCCGTCTCGCTCGCTACGAGGAGATGGCCGCCGAGGCCGACAAGATGCGGAAGCTGGACTTCGAGGAGATCCAGATCCCGCCGGGCCCGCGTCTGGGCAACGTGGTCGTCGAGGTCAACAACCTCAACAAGGCCTTCGGTGACAAGGTCCTCATCGACGACCTCAGCTTCACGCTGCCGCGCAACGGCATCGTCGGTGTCATCGGCCCGAACGGCGCCGGCAAGACGACCCTCTTCAAGATGATCCAGGGCTTCGAGCAGCCCGACTCCGGCTCCATCAAGGTCGGCGAGACCGTCAAGATCTCGTACGTCGACCAGAGCCGCGAGAACATCGACCCGAAGAAGACGCTGTGGGCCGTCGTCTCCGACGAGCTGGACTACATCAACGTCGGCCACGTGGAGATGCCCTCGCGCGCCTACGTCTCCGCCTTCGGCTTCAAGGGCCCGGACCAGCAGAAGCCCGCGGGTGTGCTCTCCGGCGGTGAGCGCAACCGGCTCAACCTGGCGCTGACCCTCAAGCAGGGCGGCAACCTGCTGCTCCTCGACGAGCCCACCAACGACCTGGACGTCGAGACGCTCTCCAGCCTGGAGAACGCGCTGCTGGAGTTCCCGGGCTGCGCCGTCGTCGTCTCCCACGACCGGTGGTTCCTCGACCGTGTCGCCACGCACATCCTCGCCTACGAGGGTGAGTCCAAGTGGTTCTGGTTCGAGGGCAACTTCGAGTCGTACGAGAAGAACAAGGTCGAGCGGCTCGGCGCGGACGCCGCCCGTCCGCACCGCGCCACCTACAAGAAGCTGACCCGGGGCTGATCGATCTTGCGGCACATCTACCGCTGTCCGCTGCGCTGGTCGGACATGGACGCGTACGGCCATGTCAACAACGCGATCTTCCTCCGCTATCTGGAGGAGGCGCGTATCGACTTCCTGTCCCGCAGGGGCAAGGAGTCCAAGCAGGGGTCCGTGGTGGCGCGCCATGAGATCGACTACAAGCGGCAGCTCGTGCACCGGCCCGATCCGGTGGACATCGAGCTGTGGGTCACCGAGATCAGGGCCGCGTCCTTCACCGTCGCCTACGAGGTGAAGGACGACGACCTGGTCTACGTACGCGCCCTGACGGTCGTCGTGCCGTTCGACTTCGAGGCCGGGCGGCCGCGCCGGATCACCGACGGGGAGCGCGCGTTCCTCGAGGAGTACACGGACCGGGCCGAGGCGGCCGACGCGGGCGGCGACAAGGAGGCCGTCGCCGCATGACGGTGCTCCACCTCGTCGACGAGACGGAGGCGGCGGACCTCGCCGCCTTCCTCTCCCGGCTGCTCCACTACGACCGTGGAGCCGCGGTGCGCCTGCAGGCGGCCGGGACGGCGCTCGCCGTGTTCGGGCGCCCGCCGTCCTTCGAGGTGCTGGCGGTCCGCGCGGTGCGGCTCGCCAAGCCGTACGAGAACGGGCTCGACGTCACGCTCGACGTGACCGTGTCCGCCGGCGAGTTCCTGGAGTCCGTCGACGAGCGGGCGGCCACGGCCGCCGTACCGGCCGCGGTCACGGGACCGCCGTGGGTCGGCGTCCTGCCGCCGCGCGGCGGCTGGCAGCCCGAGCCGGGGCTTCCCGCGCCGGAGGCGCTGCGGACGGCGGTGGCCGAGGCGGTCGCCGAATTCCGGTCCCGCACGGAGGAACTGGCGCCGGAGCGGCGTACCCGCGCGGAGCTGGACGGGATCGGGCGGGACATCTGGTCCCGGGAGATCGGCAAGACCCGGCTTCCGGTACGGGCCGTGCATGCCGCGCAGTCCCTGGGCTTTCTGCGGCTGGGTGCCGGCGCGGCCGACACCGGGCTGTTCTCGTCCGGGGCCTGGCTGAGGCTGCGGACGCCGTACGGATCCGTCGCCGTGCGGCGGGCGGGCCTCGGAGGCCTCGGCGTCAGCGTGCGCTGACCCGGCCGGCCTCACCCCGGCTCGGGCCCTCCCCCCAGCCGTCCGGTCTCATGGCGGGTTCGGCCTTGCCGCGCTGTCGTGCGGTCTCACGTGGGCTTTGGCCTGTCCTCGCAGCCGTCCGGTCTCATGGCGGGTTCGGCCTTGCCGCGCTGTCGTGCGGTCTCACGTGGGCTTTGGCCTGTCCTCGCAGCCGTCCGGTCTCATGG